>JAGQOG010000367.1 GCA_020427695.1 Phycisphaerales bacterium | reverse complement strand
TCGATTCCCCAGCGTCCGCCGCGAAGTCGAACGCGCGGTGGAAGACGAGAGACCGGGATCCCGCCGCGCTCCCGAGACGGCGGCATGCGGCGACGTCCACCCGGCCGTCCGCATCAAGGACGCCGACCGCCACAGCATCCGCACCGGACGCGACGGATGCGCGAACCTCCTCCACCATGCGATCCACTCCTTCGCCCTCGACGACAAGGGATGGCGTCGGGCGAACCAGGACCACGAGTTCGGGAGCGCCGCCGATCGGCCGCTCGGCATCGATCGCGTTCCGCACCGCGGCGATCAGCTCGGGAGTCGGCGTGCGGCCGTGGCTTCCCAGGTCGATGCACAACTCGATCCGATCGGCGAAGGGGATCGCGGCTCGCGCGGTGGCGACGGAGTCGACGGCAAGCTCAAGGGTCACGACGGCAGCGTAGGAGAGCGCCGAGACCGGCGGAGGCGCAGGTCCGCACTGGTCCTTCCCCCGGGTCGATCCCCCCGGCAGAGGACCGAGATCCAACGGCGTCCACGACCAACGGCCGCGGCCGGCCTTGCGTGGGCGCAATACACCTCTCCCCCGGAAAAGATGGGCATGCGACGCCACCACCGACAGCCGAATCTGGAAAATCGTGAAGGATCCCCGGTTAGTCGCCTCCGGAACCAGGATCGCCATCACGGCCCTCAGCCTCCGGACGCTGCGG
Organism: Phycisphaerales bacterium; assembly: GCA_020427695.1. Classification (GTDB taxonomy): domain Bacteria; phylum Planctomycetota; class Phycisphaerae; order Phycisphaerales; family SM1A02; genus JAGQOG01. The sequence continues at coordinate 27,102 of JAGQOG010000367.1, read as the reverse complement.
TGCCTCCACCGGCGTTCGAGTTCGGCTCACGATCGAATAGGCCTTCCGCAACCGGTCCAAGGCGCGGGCCCGGGCCCGCTCGACCGCGTCGTATCCGATTCCAAGCCGCTCGGCCTGTTCCTGCAGCGGAACATCGTCGGCGGTCCATCGCACCAGGTCCCGGTCGCGGGGCGGGAGCAGTTCCAACGCCTGGGTCACCAGGATCAGGGCCTCGCGGCGCCCAGCGAACGTTCCGGGTCCGGTGGCAGCGCGGGCTCCGAGTGGCAGTTGCCCGCTCGCGGTCAGCCGGACCAGGTTGGCGCCTCCGCGCTTGAGTGCGAACCAGTGGTCGCGTCGCGCACCAAGGTGGCGGCGGGCGATGGTCAGGAGCCATCCCACGAACGGCCCCTCGTCGCGCCACTCGAGTCGTTCCACGGAGCGAAGGGCCTCGGTGTGGACGCCCTGGGCCAGGTCCTCGACGGCCTCGAAGCGCAACAACGGAGCGCCCGCGTGGGCGCGGATGAACGCGAGCAATTGCGACCGGTGCCGTTCCAGCAGGTGCGCCAGATCGATCCCGCTCTCCTGGTTCATGGCGCAGGCTCCGTCAGGCGGAGCACCAGGCGCACGCCCGTGGTTCCGTCGCAGAAGTCCTCGCGCTGACCGATTCCGCCCGGCAACCGGAAGCGCTCCTCCGGTCCGGCATGGGCCCACGACCCTCCCTTGAGGAAGCGCTGTCCGACCTCTTCGCGCCACCAGTCCGCCGTCCACTCGCACACGCTGCCGGTCAGGTCGTACACGCCGAAGGCCGAACGATCGATCGGAAACCGCATGCCCGGCTCGATGCCGGGAGTGGGCCGCGTGAAGCAGGAGCTGAACCACTTGGGACGGAATCGCTCGCCGTAGACGAAGGGGCAGAACGACCCGCCCGCGGCGCTCCATTCGTTCGCAGTTGGAAGTTCGAACACGAACGGCTCACCGGCGGCGGTGGCCCGATCGGTTCGCCAATGGGAGTACGCATGGGCATCGCGCCACGAGAGACCGAAGGCGGGGACATCGAGCGACGTTCCTTCGGGCGGCAGGTACATCCCGTTCTCGTCCTTGGCGCAGTACACGGTCGTACCGCTGCGCGGGACGCGGATGAGCGTTGGCGACGCCTCGATCTCCGCCCTGACGGCGGGGTCGTTCAGAAACTCGAGGTACTCCCCCAAGGTCACCTCGCGCTCCATGATGAGGAAGCCTTTCCCGCCAGTGCTGCGCCACGGCGGCACGAAGACAAACTCCTCGGGAACCATCGACTCGGGAACCAATTCGACCACAACATCCTGCCGCCCGCCGCCCTTGAGCCGCACGGGAAGGCAGCTCAGGAGGTATCCCGCCTTCCGAGCCACGATCAGGTGAGGCCCGTCGTCCAGCAGAACCTCGTTCTCCGGTGCCTCGCCGATCCGGCTCGCCTCGCCAAGGACCACGGGGGCGGCCGTGGTTCGAAGCGCGAGTCCGGGCGGCAGTTCGACGGACTGCCGCGACCCGTCCCGCCAGACGCTTGCGGCAATGGCGCCGCCTCGGGCCACCGCGCACGGCGTGGCGAGTTCGATGCCCGAGTCGGCGAGGCTCGGCCACGTGATCTCGAATCGTTGGTCGCCGCGATTGAACTCGAATCGGTGCCGCGCCGATTCCACGTCGTTCCCAAGTCGATTCGCCGCATACAGGTCGCCGACGGGTTGGCCGTCGATCGCGAACAACCGGTCACCCCGTCGAAGCTCCCCGTGGTCGCACGCCACCAGAACGGCGTCGCGGATCGGATGACCCGCCACCTCCAGCACCAGGTCGCCCACCTGAAAGTCCGCGCCTTGCCGAACCACCTCCAGCGCCCATGCTCCGGGCACCATCTCCGGATACGCCCATGGATCGAGCGCCGTCGAACGGTAGCCGCACGGAAGCGGAACGAACCGGTGCTCCGCACCGGCGACGACCTCGGCGAGGTCCATCATCCGGAAGACGTGCAGCTCCGCCCCGGGAATCGCGAAGATGGCGAGGGCGTGCGTGGATCCCTGCACCTCGGGCACCACCTCCCGCGGGTCGTTCTCCCGCGCGAGGTCCAGATAGGCCTTCATGGCCGCCGAATCGTTCGCGAGCTCGGCCGCATCGTGCATCGCGATGTAGAGCTGCGCCCGCAGCGTGCGCACGGACTCGGCCGCGGCCCCGAGATCCTCGGCGCGGTGCAGCAGGTCCAGCGTGGCATGTGCGTTCGCGTCCCGCTCCACTCGGCGCCGGGTCATCGCATCCTCGAGCTCGGTGAACTGGCGCTCGCGCTCCGGAGAGAAGTACTGCGTGAACCGAGACTCGAGCATGTCCTGGAACTGCGACTCGAGCTTGGCGTACGACCCGACCTCGTCCTCCTGCCAGGCCACCTGGCTCTTCGCCCGTGCCAGGAGCCCGTCCACTTCGTCGCGTCGTTGCCGCTCCGCGGCCAGTCGCTGGCCAACGAGAAGCGACGCTACCGCCACGAACAAGGCCAGCGCCGCGAGGACGAGCGTGGCGGTCACCGGTCGGCGCCGGGTCCACTTCCGCACCCGACTCGGCAAGCCCGGCCCGCGGGCGGCGATCGGCCGATAGGCGAGCAGGGCCTCGAGATCGGCGGCGAAGGCGCCAGCGGAGGAGTAGCGTCGATCGGGGTCCTTCTCCATCGCCTTGCCGACCACCACCTGGATGTCGGGCGCCAAGGCGGGGTTGAGTGTCCGCGGCGACGGGGGCTCCGTGGTCAGGATGTCGTGCAGCACCTGTTCGAGCGTTCCGCCAAGAAACGGCGTGCGTCCGGTCAGGCATTCGAACAGCACGACGCCCAAGGCGTAGACGTCGGCCCGACCGTCGATTCGTCCTCCGCCGCGACCAACCTGCTCCGGCGCCACGTAGTGCGGCGAGCCAACGAACGCCTCGGTCAGCGTGTCGAGCTCGCTGCGCAGATCGCGGGCGATGCCGAAGTCGAGCAGCCTCGGCCGACCGTCGTCGCCGATGCGGATGTTGGAGGGCTTCACGTCGCGATGGACGATCCCTCGTCCGTGGGCATAGTCGAGGGCGCGGGCCAGTTCGGCACCCCACCGCAGAACCGTGGGCACGGGCAGGCGCTCGCCCTTCTTCGCCGCCTCGTCGAGAACCTCGTCGAGCCCTTGTCCCTCCACGAACTCCATGGCCAGGAATCGCACGCCCCGCGCCTCCCCCACTGCGTAGACGGCGACGATGTTGGGGTGCACGAGCTTCGCCGCCGCCCTGGCCTCTCGCTCCAGCCGAACGGCCGCGGTGTTCGACCTGGCAATCTCCGGCCGAAGCACCTTCAGGGCCACGAAGCGATCGAGCGAAAGCTGCCGCGCCAGGTGCACCACGCCCATGCCGCCTTCGCCCAGGATGCGAACCGGCACGAAGTCGCCGAGCGGTCGGTGGTCGAATTCCGAAGTGAAGCCCCCGGCAAGCCTCTGGTGAACCGCCTGAAGAAGCGAAAGCAGCAGTGCATCCCCCGCCGCGCCCCGCTCGGCGAGAAACGCCTCGGGGTCGGGCGCTTCGCCCAGCGCCGCCGCCTCGAGGTACTCGTCGTAGAGCTGCTCGCCGACCTGGTCGAGGGCGGGTCCGTTCGAACGCTCGGGTTGGCTGGTTCCGTCGGACGGCATGATGGTTCCACGCGGCGCCGCCACGAGCGCGGCGCCTGCCCACTGTAGCCCCACCCGTGGGAATCCCAAGACGAAGCCGGAGGATCGGATCGGACGTTCGCAGCGCTCGACTTGAACGGCGGCCGGGACGGCGGTCCCCGAGCCGTAGAATCGGCCACGGTCGGTCCCGCGGACGAGGACCGGTGAGCGAGCGCTGCGACGGGACCATGACCTCTCCTGAACACACGTTCCCGGACCACAGGCGCCAGCAGGCGAAGGACATCCTTCTCGACGCGATCGAACACCAGGAGACGGACCGCGCGGCGTTCCTCGACCGGGCCTGCGCCGGCGATGCGGCATTGCGAAGACAGGTGGACGAAATGCTTCGGGCGCATCGCGACGCGAGCGCCTTCATGGGCCACCCGACGGTCGGAGCGCCGGTGGCACTTCCGGGCGGCGAGGCGGAGTGCGGCGAGCGAATCGGTCCCTATCGGCTCCTGCGGATGCTCGGCGAGGGCGGCTTCGGCACCGTCTTCCTGGCCGAACAGGAGCACCCCGTCCGTCGGCTCGTGGCCCTCAAGATCCTCAAGGCGGGCATGGACTCGGCGCAGATCGTGGCCCGGTTCGAAGCCGAACGGCAGGCGCTCGCGTTGATGGAGCATCCGGGCATCGCCAGGATCCACGACGCGGGCGCGACCGCCCAGGGCCGCCCGTACTTCGTGATGGAGTACGTCGACGGCGATCCGATCACGGCCTACTGCGACGACCGGCGACTCACCGTTCGCGAACGGCTGGAGGTGTTTCACGCGGTTTGCCTTGCCGTCCAACATGCGCATCAGAAGGGCGTCGTGCACCGCGACCTCAAGCCGACCAACGTGCTCGTGGCCGACCTCGACGGTCGGCCGGCACCGAAGGTGATCGACTTTGGGATCGCGAAGGCAATCGCCGTCGAACTGTCCGAGCACTCGGTCCAGACGCTTGCGGCGCAGCTCCTCGGGACCCCGGAGTACATGGCGCCGGAACAGGCGGCGATCGGCGGGCAGGACGTCGACACCCGCGCCGACGTGTATTCGCTCGGCGTTCTGCTCTACGAACTCCTCGTCGGCACGGCGCCATTCGATCGCAGCCGGCTGAAGGGACTCGGCCTCAGCGAGCTCGAGCACTTCATCCGGCATGAGGTGCCGCCCCGCCCCTCGAGCCGCGTCGCGTCGATGGATCGGGAGGCGGACGCCGTCGCCGCCGCGCGACGCGTCGATCCGGCACGGCTGCGGCGCCAGCTCCGCGACGATCTCGACTGGATCGTCATGCGCGCCGTCGAGAAGGACCGATCCCGCCGCTACCCGGCGGTCACCGCCCTGGCCGACGACGTCCAGCGCCACCTGGAGCACAAGCCGGTGGACGCCGGTCCGCCGGGAACGCTGTACCGGATCGGAAAATTCTGGCAGCGTCACCGAGTGGTCGCCACGGCCACGGCGCTGGTGGCGCTGGCCCTCGTGGTCACGGTCGTGGTCAGCCTGCGCTCCGCCGCCATCGCGGACGAGGCGCGAATCGACGCGCTCGCGGCCGAACAGGAGTCGTCGCGCAACGCCTACTCCGCCAGCCTCCTGGCCGCGTCGTCCGCACTTCGCCTGCACGACGCCGCCGGCGCTCGCTGGCACCTTGGCCTGGCCCCGGCGATCGCACGGGGATGGGAGTGGTTCTACCTGCGCGGTGTGACCGACCGCAGCCAATGGACGCACGGTCTGCCTTCGGACAAGCCGCAAGCCCTCGCCGCCAGCCGCGACGGGCGCCACGTTGCGTTCTCGACCATCGACCGGAAGATCGTGGTGCTCGATGCCGCGGAGGGCAGCGTCGTGGCCCGATTCGAGGGGCACGACGACAGCGTGCTCCAACTGCGCTTCAGTGCCGATGGCGATCGCCTGTTCTCCGGCGACGCGGGAGGCGTGGTGTGCCGGTGGGACATCGTTTCCGGTGCGCCGCTCGGCCGGTTCCAGGCGCACGGCGACCGCGTCGATGCGATGCGACTTGCCCGCGACGGATCGATCCTGGCGACGGCGGGTTGGGATGGCTTCGTTCGCCTTTGGGATTCCGCCACGCTTGCCCTCGTGCACGAGTTCGGACCGGTGGGCTCGCCGATCAACCTGCTTGCCGTGGACGCGGACTTGAACCGCGTCGCCGCCGGCTCGTGGGATCAGCACCTGCGGGTCTGGAACGCGACCACCGGCGAACTGCTCGTGGATCGATCCTGTGCCCGGGCGACCACGCCCCTTGCACCGCCATCCCGCTTTCCGGCCGCGAGACTCTCGGCGCTCGAGATCGACTCCGCCGGCCGGTTCATCGCCGCCGGAACCGCCGACGGTTTGGTGCGCCTTCTCGATGCCGCCGACGGAAGCGAGCGCGCGACGCTCGATGTCGGATTGCGGTACGTGCGCGACTTGGCGATCGACCGGCGCGGCGAGATCCTCGCCGCGGGCCTGATCGACGGCGCGATCGCCACCTGGCGGCTTCCCACAGCCGGACCGCTGGCCGAGATGATGGGGCACATCGACGATGTAAGGGCTATTCAGTTCACGCCCGACGGGCGGCTCGTCTCCGCCTCCTTCGACAACACGCTCCGCATCTGGGATCCCGAGAGCGGCCGATCGCTCGCGACCCTCGAGGGCCACGAGGGCGGAATCTTCCAACTTGCATTGTCCGAGAGCGGCGCGTTCGCGGTGACCGGTGCCGCAGATGGGACGGTGCGCCGGTGGGCCGTGGACGCCGGGGCCTCGGACGTGCTGGTGGTCCACCCGTCCCGCGTCACCGCCCTGGCGATCTCGCCGGATTCCAAGACGGTCGTGTCGAGCTCGTTCGGCGGGGCCTTGGCCGTTCACCAGATTGCCAGCGCCACCCAATTCCTGCGCTCCACCAGGCAGAACGACCCCATTTCCGCGGTGGCTCTTTCTCCGGATGGCGCGCTCGCTGCGGTCGGCCACGAGAACGGTCGCGTGGAGCTCATGCGGTTGAGGGCCAAGGTGGCGAACGTCCAACTCGCCCAATCGCCCGACCATGTTCAGCATCTGCGGTTCTCCCCCGACGGCGGTTTGCTGGCGGGCGCGTTTGGAAGCGGCGAGGTGCGACTGTGGCGCCTCGCCGAAGGCACCGATCCCGTTGCGCGACTGAAGCACCCCGATCAGGCCATGCGGGTGGACTTCACACCCGACGGTCGGCGAGCGGTCACGGCCTGCGCGGACGGCGTCGTCCGCGTCTGGAACCTGGACGATTGGCAACTCGAACGGGAGATCGTGTCGCCAAGCTCGGATCTCCTCGAGTGCCTGGCCGTCAGCCCCGACGGACAACGGGTGGCGTTCGGGGGCTACGGCCGCGTCGTGCACATCGCCGATCTCGCCACCGGACGGACGCTGCAAACCTGCCGAGCCCATGGCGATGCGGTGAACGATGTCGCGTGGCTACCCGACGGTTCGCGGGTGGTCTCCGCGTCGCGCGATCGCACGCTGCGGATTTGGGACCCCGAGCGCGGCGATGCCGTGTGCATCCTCTACGGTCACGAGGACGAGGTGAGCAGCCTCGCGGTCGCACCCGACGGCTCGTTCATCCTCTCCGGAGGACAGGACAACACGGTCCGCATCTGGCGGGCCGGCGAGGCGCCCGCGCCGCTCCCGCCCGGATCGTGACGGAGCGAAGCACCCGAATGCGGGCGGGCCTCCGCACTGCTGCAGAGACTGCACGCCGACGCGGCGCCGTGCGAACATGCCAGCGCCGGTCCGCAGGTCGGGACTCGACACGCGAGCGCATCCGACCCGTCAGCCCGATCTGCGGCCGGTCTTTCCGCGCTTCGGAGTCAAGCGGACCAGGCGGCAGGGATCAGGGGCTGTTCCATGCCAACCCGACTGCCGGAATCAGCTTCGCCCGTGGGTCGTTGGACCACGGTGGCGATGGAATCCGTGCCACCTGGCGACTTGGGCCGGCGGTGCGCCTCCAATGTGGGGACCGGCGCGGATCGTCCGCTGGGGCGTTTCGACGCCGCCTTCCGCGATTCAGATCGGAGGATCCTCATGAACGACAATCGCACCAAGTGGATCGTCACCGTCGACGCCCGTGGCGGACGTCTTGTCCGATGCCGGCCAGTGCCTCCGGGTCGCTGGCATGCCGACGAAATCGACCGCGTCGCGAACGCTTGGGAGCGCTTTCACGAGCACCATCGACCGGACGCCATCTCCCTGAAGGGCGGCGACCAGGTGGCTGGCTACGCCTTCGGATCGGACGGCCACGCGGACGAGGAGATGCTCCGTCGGTTCGCCAAGGACGCCACCGTGTGGCTCGAACGGATCGTGGACGAGCATGCGATCCAGTCGTTGGATCTCTTCGCCCCGCCGCGCACGCTCGGCGCCCTGCGGGCGGCGATCTCGAAGCCCCTGGCGGCTCGGCTCAGCCAGCACGAGGGCAACCTGAACAACATCCCCATCGGCGATCTGCCCGATCATGCCGCGGTGAGTTCCCTGATCGGTGCGGAACGCTGACATGGCCACTCGATCCGCGCAGGACGGCGACGGCGGACGAAGGGCGGGGACCCTTGTCGAGATCGGGATTCCCACCGTGGAGGCGGTGCTGCGTGCCTTCATCGGACTGCCACCTCCGCTTCAGGCAACCGTCGGCGTGGTCGTCTTCGCCCACGGAAGCGGCAGCAGCCGTCACAGCCGTCGCAACCAGTTCGTGGCCGGATCGCTCCAGGCATCCGGCCTGGCCACCGTGCTCCTCGATCTGCTCACCGACGACGAGGCGAACGATCGTCGGAACGTGTTCGATGTGGAGCTTCTCGCCCGTCGACTTCGCCATGCCGGCGACTGGGCCCGTTCGACCAGCGATCCGCCGCTGGCGTCGCTGCCGATCGGGTACTTCGGCGCCAGCACGGGAGCCGCCGCGGCCCTCATCGCGGCGGCGCACGACCAGCGGGTCGCCGCGATCGTGAGTCGCGGCGGACGACCCGATCTCGCGGGACAGAGCCTGGAACACGTCGTGGCCCCAACCCTCCTGATCGTGGGCGGCGCCGATACGGAAGTGTTGTCGCTCAACCGAGACGCGGCCTCGCATCTCCTCTGCGAGCATGAGCTGGTCGTGGTGCCGGGGGCCACGCACCTGTTCGAAGAGCCGGGCACGCTCGAGCAGGTCGCCCACCTCGCGTGCGAGTGGTTCCTCGACCACCTCGTACGGCCGAACGCCGCCTGAACGGCATCACCTCACGCGGGACACGGTCCCCATGCGGCCAGCAGCTCGCCCAGATCGGCGCCGTCCACCGCGCCATCGGCATTCAGGTCGGCGGGGCAACCGTCGCACGGGCCCCAGGCGCCGAGCATCAAACCGAGATCGGCACCGTTCACCTCGCCGTTGCCATCGAGATCCGCCGGGCAGGTGGGGGTCGTTCCCCCCACGTCCACCGACAGCGCGAACGGCGTCGATTGCGGCGCTCCCAGCAGGCCGATCGTCCACTCGACGGTGCCCGCGATCTCGAACGTGGTCGGTTCATCGGACACGACGAAGCGGCCGATCATGCCCGCCAGCGTGCCGTCGAGGCAAGTGCCGTCGCCCAGCGCCGAGACGACTGCCGCCTGACCCGCCCCGTTCGACGGATCGCTGTTCGCCCACGACGCCGAGGCGGGGAAGTCCGCCCGGTCGAAGCCCAGCGGTCCCCAGTCGGCACCCGGCGCGGTCCAGGTGTTCGTCTCGCCGAACTCGTTCCCGACCGTGACGAAGGAGTCGGTCAGGCCGAGGAACAGCGCCGGAACGCAGGTCGGCGACCAGCTGTCGTGCGCTTCCGTGTGGTGGAACGAGCCGCCCGCGCTCGAGGAGACGGCAACACCTGTGAAGCCCACGACATGGTCGGCATCGGTGTCGAAGAGGGCGTACACGTCGATGGTCCAGTACGGCTGTCCGATGAAGCTCTCGGCGTGCACATCGGCGCACACGCCGGTCATCTCCGCGCGGCCAGCCGACGCGAACACCAAGGCGGCGCCGATCGCGCCGAGCCGAACGGTTCGAAGCGTCCCGGGAACGTGCGTCATGAGATGCCCTCCTCGTCTTGCCCGCTTGGACGACACCGCCGCGCTGGTCTCGGCGCGGAGGTGCTCGACACGTGCTCGACGGGGACATGCTAACGCGCCGGATCGCCTCGCCATCGCGAACTGCACGACCTGCAGCGCCCGCCCGCTGTCCTACGCGGGATTATCGCGCCCCCGGCTGGCAGTAGCAGGATGCCTTGGGCGCCACATCGGCCCTGGGAAACGCCGTGGCCAAGGCGGAATCCAGCGCCTCGGCCTCGGCGACCTTGTCCTGGCCGCGCAGCGCCTGCTGGAGTCCGACGACCGACCAACCGTTGTTGGGGTGCCGCCGCAGGTCCTCGCGGTACACCGACTCGGCCTCCGCGAACTGTCCGTCGGCGATCAGCAGTGCCCCGAGGGCATGGCGCACCGGCTGCATCCATCCCGGCGGCTCGTCGTACACCAGCAGGTCCTCCGCCGCCACACCGCGGCGCAGCGCCGCGAACGCGTCCTCGTGCCGGCCCTCATGGAACGCGAGTTCGCCCTCGAACATCGACCGGGCGAGCGGCAGCACGGTGGGCACGGGGTTGTTTCCCACCAGCCAGGTCTCGTCCATCCGATCCGCGAGCGCGTTGAAGGCGGCGAGTTCGGCTCGCGCCTCGTCGGTCCGGTGCAGGTTCGCCAGCGCGATGCCCCGCGCGTAGTGGCGCATCGCTCGACTCAGCAGCCGGTACGACTCGGGCTCCGGCTCCTCCAGAATCGCCTCCCACTTCCCGAAGCGGATGAGCACGTGCAGGGTCGTGGGCATGAACGCGTCGGCCAGCTTCACGTTCTCCTCCAGGAAGTCGGACGGAATCTCCTTCTCGATCCGCCGCGCCGCTTCCAGCGCCGCCTCCGAGCGTCCCTCCATCATCGAGGCGTAGGCCAGGAAGTGGAGGTTGTGCAGGTAGTAGATGTTGTAGAACCGCGGCGGCGGCGCCACCGCGAAGTAGGCGGTGTCCGCGTCGATGGCACGAACGTTCGCATCGGCCGCATCGGCGTACCGGCCGGTGCGGATGTAGATGTGCGAGGGCATGTGCACGAGATGGCCGGCGCCGGGCACGAGGTCAACGAAGCGATCGGCGGATGCAAGCCCCTTCTCCGGTGCGGGCGACGCCTCCACGGCATGGATGTAGAAGTGGTTGGCGCCGGGGTGCCTCGGCGTGCGCGCCAGCACCGCCTCCAGCACCGCCACGATCTCAAGCGTGCGTCCCTTCGGTTCGCCGTCGTGCGTCCAGAGGTCCCACGGCTGAAGATCCATGAGCGACTCGGCGTAGAGAGCGCCGATGTCGGGATCGTCGGGAAAGGCCCGCCACGCCTCGCCCATCGCGTCCGCGTAGGCGACGTCCAGCGGCTTCCGATCGGCCGGTGGCGGCTCGACATACCGCTTGGCGACCGCTCGCACCAACGCCTGTTCGGCGGGCGTGCCGAGGTCGATCCGCTTCTGCGCCTCGGCCGTTGCCGCACACGCGTTCCGGGTCTGCTCCTCGGTCATCTCCGGATTGTTGATGTGGTGACCGTTGGCGTACGCGATCCCCCACCACGCCATCAGGCAGTTTGGATCGATCTCGGCAGCGTGCCGGAAGGAACGAATCGCCTCGTCGTGGTTGAAGCCGTAGAGAAGCTGGATTCCCTGGTCGAACCAGCGCTGCGCCTCGGGCGATACGGTGCTGATCGTGCGGTGGTAGTTGCCATACCCGTCGAAGAGTCGCGGTGCGACGGGCGTTCCGCTCGCGGCTGCTGGCGGAGACGGCGCGGCGGCGGCCGGCGTCGTCGCCGATGCGGCCGGCACCTGGGCGTGCGCCGGGGTGCCGATGGTCAGCAGCGTCGCCGACACCAGGGCAGTGACGACGACGAGGGCGAACGCGAGGACGGTGACGAGCAGCAGTCGGATCGATCGCATGGGCGCTCCTCGTGTATAGGCATCCTTCCGGCGGACGCTGATCGATGGTCCGGACGGCGCCAGTTCGGCCTGCCGAGGCGGCTCGGCCCTCTCCCTAGGCGCGGAATCGGTGCCCAACTGACAGGAATCTCCGGATTCCCACGATCGATCCCGTCGGTGCGGCAGAGTCTACGTCGCGGTCGTTCGCGGCCGCCGGCCGGACCCGGGTCCGGAGGCGGGTATCCTCTTGGTCGTCCGGCCGCATGCCGCCGCGACCAGGGGACCGGGATGGCGCTCGCGAACGTCTCGATCGATGGATACGAGGTCTTGGCCCTTCTCGGCCAGGGCGGCTTCGCACAGGTGTACCGGGCGCGGGACACCTCCACCGGCGCCGTCGTCGTGGTCAAGCTGCCGCGTGCCGATCGGACCGACCCGCGCCTGCTGGATCTCTTCGAGCGCGAATGCGAACTGCTCGTCACCTTGGCGCCGCATCCCAATGTGATCGGCGCGATCCGACTCTCGCGCGGCCGGCATGGCGAAGGCCCCTGGCTGCCGGCGCTCGTCATGCCGGCGCATCCCGGCGTGCGCCCCATCACGACGTACGCCGACGAGGAGGGGCTGGACCGACCCGCCCGCCTTGCCCTGTTGGCCACGGCCTGCCGCGGCGTCGACCATCTCAGCCGCGCGGGCCTGGCTCATCTGGACCTCAAGCCCTCGAACATTCTCGTCGGTGCCGACGGCGTGCCGAGAATCGCCGACCTCGGCGCCACCCGGCGGGTGGCGCAACCCGACGTCCAGCCCGTCGTGTCCACGCCCGGCTACGCGCCGCCCGAACAGGCACGGGGCGACCCGCTCACGTTGGACCAGTCCAGCGACGTGTACGCGCTGGGGAAGGTGCTGCTGGAACTGCTGCACACGACCCCCGCGCCGCCGCTTCCGGACGATCCCACCGCCGACGTGCCGGCACCGACTCCCGCCGGCGGCCAAGGCCTGCACAGTCCCGATGCCGGACTGGTTCGTCGTCTCGACCTCCACGACCAAGGGCTGGCGCGGATCGTCGCCCGCGCGATCGATCCGCGACCGTCGCACCGCTACCGCACGGCACACGAGTTCGGCGAAGCCATCGCACGGCACCAGGCGCCCTGGGGGCAGCGGGCGGCGTTGCGGATCGCGCCGTGGATCGGCGGCGAGCCGGGCCCGCTACGGCCACGGGTGGCCCTCCGAACCTGGATGCTGCTGGTGCCCTTGGCGGGACTGGCGGCGACGATCGCCGTCCTTGCAACGCTCTACTTCTCGATGGCCAGCCAGTGGACGCCGCCGCTCGAGCTGAGCTCGGCGCCCATCGAGCACTTGGACCGAGTGCGGATCGTGCGCCTCACCGATGCGGACGATCTCGAGGCGATGCGTTCGGTGGCGCCCGACATCGATCCGATGCGCGTCGCGACACTCCGTTCGCTCCATGCCGCCCTCGTGCGACGCCTCGCCGAGGCTCGCCCGAGGGCGATCGTGATCGATGTCTCGTTCGGCGCGAGCCCACTCTCGAAGGAGACGCAGGAGCTCGCGGACGCCATTCACGAGGCCGTGCAGTCCGGAGTGCCGGTCGTCGTCGGATTGTGGGACGCCTCCCCCGACGTGAAGCCCGGCGATCTCGACCCACTGCTGGCCGAGGTCGTCTCGGGGTCGGGCCATCTCACGCTCGACATCGTCGGCACGGCGCCCGGTGGGAGACCCCGCATTGCGGTGCCCGTCGTGATCGCCGAACCGGGACGGGCGCCGCAACACGCCTTGTCCGCCGCCGGCGTGCTCGCCGGACTGGGAGGAGGCCAGATCGAGCTCCACACCGACGAGCGGCAGTTGCGGTTTCTGCCGCTCGGCGAGTCCGCCGGTCGGATTCTCGACGTCGCACAGGTCGATCGAAACGACGACCGCGGCCCGAACCGCTTCCTCCGTTTCGCGGACGACGCGAGCGTGGCCCTGCACCTGGTCACCGTGCCCGTGCGCGCGGTGCTCGAGACCGCCGAGTTGTCGCCCGAAGAAGTCCTCGACATGGACGCGCCTGCGTTGGGCGAGCGCATCGGCGGCCGATTTGTCTTGATCGGGAACAACCGCAACGGCATCGACCTCGCCCTCATCGGTAACGGCGAGCGATGGCCGGGCGTCTACCTCCAGGGACTGGCCGTCGAGACCATCGACCGCATGGTGACCGTGCTGCTTCCCGGGATGGGATTCGCGACCATGGTGCTGGCCGTCGGCGCGATCGGCGCCACGCTTGGCGCCAGGGTCGCGTGGACACTTGGCCGGCAACCTCCGGTCGGGCTCGCCGGCGCCGTGCAATCGGTGTGGTTTCCGATCGCCGCCCTCGCCGCCGGTGGCGGCGTACTCCTGGCGGTCGTGCTTGCCGGTCGGCTGGGTGTGACGCTGCCGTTCCGCCCGACCGCCTCTGTTCTTGTGCTGGTGTTGGGGGCCGCCTTCGCGGCGGCCCTCGTCGGATGCCTGTTGCTGTGGATCCGGCACTTGCAGTGGATTCGTTCGATCTGGTTGAGAGGAACTCCCTATGCACCGTGAACCACACACGTCTCGCTGTCTTCCGACGGGTCTCGCCTCCCTCGTGGTCATGCTCTCGCTCCTGGCGATGTCGCCGAGCGTCAGGGCGTGTCCATCCTCCGGTGAGCGGCAGCCGCCGCCGACGCGCCCCGCCTCCGGACCGGCCGTTCTCGCCGATGGAAGTCAGGGGCTGGTGGTTCTCGCCGAGGGCGATCCCGACTGCTGCTGTGGGCACCAGGCGGGCGGCCGCGCGCCGGTGTCCGTCGAGTTGAAGGCGCACACGGGCCAAATCGTCGATGCCACCGGGACCACCGCGGTCCTCCGCTGCATCATGTCGCAATGCACGCCCGGCGATCCCGAAGAGAACGTGATCGCATGGCGCTACACCTACGACGCCGTGATCACGGATGGAAAGTTCCGGATCACGACCGACGGCACGCTGGAGCTGCTGAGCGGCACGGCGTTCGTTCGCAGTCGGCGTGAACCGTGCCTTCTGCGCAAGGAACTGAAGATGATGGGCTGGACGTTCTATCCGCTCCTTGTCGTGGGGTCGGTCAAGTCCGGCTCGAAGGGAACGGAGTTTCTCGTCGAGGTGTTCGTCGATGCCGACGGCAATGCGACGGAGACCCGCATCACGCTCGTGAGCACCCATCAGGAGCGGGGCGAGGAGGCGCTGGTCGTCTGGGTGGACGACCCGGACCATCCCGGCAAACCGCGCCAGACCGGCTTCGCCGAGGAGAACACGGGCCAGTACATCCGCGCGAGCATCAACTCCAGCGCCCCCGGCGATCGCCGCGTGCCCGACGCGACGACCCGAGCCGAGATCGACGCCAAGGTGATCCAGGCCTTGCGGGCGCTGTCGCAATAGCGACGGCGATGCGGACGGCGCGTCGCGGAAGCTCCGGCCTCAGCTCCACAACCCGAGGAGCTGCCCGAGATCCGCCCCGTCCACCTGGCCGTTGCCGTTCAGGTCGGCGTCGCATCCAGGGCAAGAGCCCCAGGCGCCGAGGAGAAGTCCGAGATCGGCGCCGTCCACGGTGCCGTTGCCGTCGAGGTCGCCGGGCACGTTGCCGGCTTCGACGACCACCTCCGCGATCAGGATGATCGTGGACGACGTTGCACCGGGGATGTCCTCGTCGCTGACGATCACGCTGACGGAGGCCGAGGTGGTGCCGGGAGATGCGCCGTCGGTGTCGAAGGCCAGCGGCACGCTCCCGGGCACGCCCCCGATCCCCGTCGGCAGGACGCCGCCGAGCGAGAAGCGGCCGGCCAGCCCGGACAGGCGATCGACATCGAGCAGGGCCTGGTCGCCATCGAAGCCGAAGTTGTAGATCGGAACCGCGAGGACCTGGACGCCCGTGTTCGGTGCGACGGTCCACGACTTCACGAGCAGGTCCTGGTTGACCGCGCTCGAAAACGACGCGTTGGCGGCGCGGACGATCTGTCCCTCCGTGAACAACTGCCAGAAGGGGAACTGCGTCGCCTCGCTCTGCGCGGTGACGACGGCAGCGCCCTCGACGAAGCCGACGGCGGCCGTCGCCACCGGGAGAGGAACGGCGGCGAGTTCCGGCAGGGCGCCCACGCTGCCCGACTCGACCCCGGAGAGGCCTCCGCTGCCGGCCACGGTGAAGTCGAGCGTGTCCACGCCGGCCGGATCCACCACGTCGGCGATGTTGCCGACCAGCACCGTCACGGCGAACGGCGTGCCCAGTATGACGCGTCCGAAGTCGCCCGGGAGCGCGGCGCTCATCACCGCCGGCACCTGGTAGTCCGCCACCACGGGAACGTGGTCCGATGCGTCGAAGAGGTGGTTCGCCAGCAGGTTCGACCGCCGGATGTCTCCGGGAAAGTAGTGGTTGTTGCCGGCGTTGATCGCCTGGTTGTAGTGCAGTCCGTCGTTGCCGAGCGAGCGATAGGTGCCCTCGATGAGGGACAGCCCGGCCCCGTCGTCCATCGCCGGCGACACCAGCTGAAGGTCGAAGCGATCGTCCATGCCGCCGCCGATGAGCGGTCCGACGGAAATGTCGCGCGGCGACTGCGAATGCTTGATCGCGTTGGCGGGGCCCGACCACGAGCCGTTGCCAAGCGGGTCGATCGTCTGCCCACCACCCGCGCCCACCAACGTCGTGTAGGCATCCTCCCCGCTGCCGGAGAGGTTCATGTCGCCGCAGAGGACGACGTGCGCGCCGGACGGAAGCGTCGCGATGTTGGTTCGGATCGCCTGCGCGCCTGACTGCCGGGTCGCCTCGTCCTGGGGCGTCGAGCCTGCCTTGAGGTGCGTGCTGTACACGTAGATCTGCGCCAGCGCCGCGTCGTAGCCGACCAGGTGGAGCTGCCATCGATCCGCGTTGCGTCCGGCGCCGGTTGGTATGTCCTGGTGGCCGCTCGGGATCTCTTCGAGCAGATCGGTGCGAAAGAACATGGCCTGGGCGCCGCCCGAGCCGTCTTCGGCGGGCGAAGTGGTGTACGTGGCGAGCGCGTACGTGATCCCGGACGGGGCGGCCGCGGCCACGATGCCGGCGAGCTCGGCCACCTGCGCCGCCTGCACCTCCTGGAATGCAAGCACGGCCGGCGCGACCGCGAAGCCGTGCGAGTCGTCGGCGGCCGCCTCGGCGAGCACGTCGCCCAGGGCAGCGGTGTCGCCGAGGAGCTTGGCCACGTTGTAGTTCGCCACCCGAAGCTGCGCCATCGCGCCGCGAACGGGAACGAGAGTCGCCGTCGTGACGGCCAAGGCGCCCGCGAGGGCGACGCACGCGTTGCTCTTCATGAGCGGGATTGCTCTGGCGCCGGGGCGGGCGCCGGGTGGGGCGGACCGAAGGCAGCTCGCAATCGGGAGTTCGCGACCGTCGAGCGAGCGCGACCTCACGACCACTCTAGCGGTCCGGCCGCGCGGAACCAGCCCCTGGCGGCCCCCTCGACGCTCTTCCCGCCGCGCCGCCCGTGTGGAAACGGGGTATCGGACGCCCCGACACCGCCGGCCCTACCATGACGTTTCCCCGGCGACGCCCGTTCGGCGTCCGCCCCCAGCACTCGTCAAGGAGCGAAGCATGCGCATGTTCCTCGGGTCGGCCCTCGCGCTGGCCGTCGCTTGCGGCCCCGCCATGGCCCAGCAGGTGAAGGTCGAGACCTTCCGTCTCGACAACGGGATGGAGTTCCTGCTCGTCCCGCGCTACGACCAGCCCAACAGCATCGCCGCCGGCTGGCTGGCCAAGGTGGGAAGCGTCAACGAGCGTCCCGGCATCACGGGCATCAGCCACTTCTTCGAGCACATGATGTTCAAGGGCACGAAGACGATCGGCACGACCGACGCCGCCGCCGACGCCCGCTTCATGGCCAAGCAGAAGTCCCTGCGCGATCAGATCAACGCCCTGATCTGGGGCGAGCAGTACGCCCGCGCGATGCGCGGGGAGATCGACGATCCGTGGGATCCCGCGAACGACACCCCCGAGCTGAAGTCGCTGCGGGCGGAGCTCAAGCAGGCGATGGACGACAACCGGTCGGTCATCGTGAAGGACGAGTTCGACAAGGTGTACACCAACCTCGGCGGCTCGGGCATGAACGCCTTCACCTCCTACGACCTGACGTTCTTCTTCATCACCGTACCCAGCAACAAGCTCGAGCTGTGGGCGTGGATGGAGTCGGATCGGCTCAACGATTCGGTGTTCCGCGAGTTCTACTCCGAGCGCGACGTCGTGCACGAGGAGCGGCGCCTGCGCACGGACTCGACGCCGACGGGCAAGTACGACGAGCAGTTCGAGGCGATGTTCTGGATCTCCTCGCCGTACGGATGGCCCGTGATCGGCTGGCCGAGCGACCTCAACAGCTACACCCGCGAGGACGCCGAACGCTATTGGAACACCTACTACCGGCCCAACAACCTGGTTGGCGTGCTGGTGGGCGACTTCGACCCGGCGGAGGCGAAGGCCACGATCCGTCAGTACTTCGAACGGCTTCAGCCGAGCGCCGCACCGCCGCCGCCGGTCGTCACGCTCGAGGTGCCGCAACTCTCGGAGCAGCGCATGAACGCCGAGTGCGACTGCCAGCCGCAGGTCGAGGTCCGCTACCACACGGTGCCGTTCGGCCACGCGGACAGCTTCGCCCTCGACGTGATGTCGGAGGTCCTGAACGGCCGCACCGGTCGCCTCTACAAGTCGATGGTGGACGGCGCGGCGATCGCTTCGAGCGCCCGCGCCCAGCAGGACAGCCGCAAGTACGCGGGTGCGTTCTCGTTCAACGCGTCGGTCAAGGGCGACGGAACGCCCGCCCTGCTCGAGGCGGGCTGGTACAAGGAGCTCAAGCGGCTCCAGGACGAGCTTGTGCCCGAGCACGAGCTGCAGAAGGTCAAGAACGGCCTCGCCGCCGACAACTACCGGCGCCTGCAGAGCAACTTCTTCCTCATGATCCAGCTCGCCTACGCGGAAGCGTTGGGCGGATGGGAGTCCATCAACGACTTCCCTCCGCGTCTCCAGGCGGTGACGGCCGAGGACATCCAGCGGGTGGCCCGCAAGTACTTCGACGCCTCCAACCGATCCGTGGCCACCTACAACCGCAAGGCGGGCACCGCGCCGGTCGATCCCGAGCTCGCGGCGATGGATCCGCAGGCCCAAGCCATGGTCAAGCAGGCGATGACGCGGCTGGCGGCCGAAACCGATCTCGAACGCCTCAAGATGATCGAGGGGCAGATGAACGCCCAGGCCGCCCAGGCGCCGCCCGCGTTCAAGCCTGCCGTCGACTACCTGCTCAAGAAGGTCCGCGAGCGCATCGCACAGCTTGAGGCCGCCAACCCGTGACCGATCGGAGCACCATTTCCATGAATATCACCATGAATGCCATGACCCACCGTTCGGTCCTGCTGCTCGCGGCGGCGGTTCTCGCCGGCACCACCGGCGCCGTCGCCACCGCGGACGTTCCCGCCCGGCCGGAGCAGATCCACTTCGCACCCCTCAGCTTCGAGCCGCCGAGCGCGGCCGAGTACCGCCACGTGCTCCCGAGCGGCGTGGTGGTCTACCTCGCCCCCAGCACCGAGTTCCCGCTGGTGAACATCGCCATGACGTTCAAGGGCGGCCGGGATCTCGATCCGGCCGACCAGGTCGGGCTCGCGGACGCCACCGGGGCCATGATTCGTCGCGGCGGCACCAAGAACATGTCCGCGGAGGATCTCGACGAGACCTTCGACTTCCTGGCCGCGAACGTCTCGACCAATTGCGGCCCCGTCACCTCGAGCGCCGTCCTCAACTCGCTGAAGTCCAATCTCGACGAGAGCCTTCCGCTCTTCTTCGAGATGCTCCGCACGCCAGGATTCGATGCGGCCAAGCTCGGCCTTTGGCAGTCGGAGCAGCTCGAGCGCATGAAGCAGCGCAACGACGACGCCGGGCCGATCCTCTCCCGCGAGTGGGATGCGCTGCTGTACGGGCGCGACCACTTCGAGGCGGCCCAGTCCACGCAGAAGTCGATCGAGTCGATCGATCAGGCTTCGCTCCAGCGGATGCACGACCGCATCTTCCACCCCGGCAACGTCATCGTCGCCGTCACCGGAGACTTCGACGAGAAGGACATGCTGGATCGGCTGGAGCAGGCCTTCGCCGGTTGGGAACGGGGCGACCAGGTGTCCGATCCCGCCGCCCCCACGGCGACGTTCACGCCCGGCGTCTACCACGTCGAGAAGGACATCCCGCAGGGGAAGGTCAACATCGGACTGCGCGGCATCACCCGCGACGATCCCGACTACTACGCGATGACCATCCTCAACGACATCCTCGGGGGAGGCGGATTCACCAGCCGCATCACCAAGCGGGTGCGGAGCGACGAGGGCCTGGCCTACTCCGCGGGCAGCGCGAACTCCGCCGGCGTGTACTACCCGGGCGAGTTCCGCGCGAGCTTCCAGTCGAAGAACCGCACCGTCGCCCTCGCGACCAAGATCATCATGGAGGAGATCGAGCGCATTCGCACCGAGCCGGTCAGCGACGAGGAGCTCGCCACCAGCGTCAACTCGATGATCGAGACGTTCCCGCGCACCTTCGAATCGAAGGCCGGCATGCTGAACGTCTTCGTGAGCGACGAGTGGACGAACCGCCCGGCCGACTACTGGCAGAAGTACCGCGATCGCCTGCGGGCGGTGACGAAGGACGACATCCTGCGTGTCGCCCAGAAGCACCTCGATCCGAACGCGATGGCCATCTTCGTGGTGGGCAAGTGGTCGGAGATCGCCCCCGGCGACCTCGAGGGCCGGGCGAGCATGGCGGAATTCTTCGGTGGCAGCGTCACCGACCTGCCGCTGCGCGACCCGATGACCATGGAGCCGATCCCGACCGGCGGCGGCTAAGCGTCGATCGAGCAGCGGCGATGCCGCGCTCCGAACCGACGAACAACACGCGCCGGCGCGAGGCCGTCTAACGAGGCCCAGCGCCGGCGCGTTTCGTTGATCGATCGGATCCGGCGGCCTCACGCCGCCCGCGGTCCGTCCCCGCCGTCGCCGAAGAAGCCCAGGCAGCCCAGTTGCCGCGCGAGGTCCTCCATGCGGCGGCTCACGTCGTCCATGGCGAGCAGGGTCGAATCGACGGAGTCGGTCCCGTCGCGCCTTGCGGATCGGGGCAAACGGTCGGTCTTCGAGCGGTTCGGGAACGGGATGTTCACGTTCTCCTCCGGCACCACCAGTCGAAGGGCTGGCCTCATGGCGGACTCCTTTCGCACGCGAGCCATGAGGTCATGCATCGGCTGCCGGGCCCGCCGGGTTTTCCCGAGGTGGTCGCCCGTGCGTGCGTTTCCTTCGTCCCAGGCCGCACAGGCGACCGGCACCGCCCAGGCCGACGGCGCTTTCGGACCTCGCGCCGACCGTGCCGCGGCGCGCTCGATGGCTCGGCGCACCTCGGCCTCCAGCGGAGCGGCCCCCGACTACGCGTGATGCAGGGCGCCGGGCTCTTCGACGACGACATCGTCGTCCTCGAACACCCGTTGTGCCCGCAGCAGGCGACGATACACGGCGACGATCACCACCAGGCACAGTGTGTAGCCGACACCGAAGCCGATGCCGGCCTTCATCAGCCGGTCGGGATCCACCGGCACCGCGTCCAGCGACGCGTAGGCGATCCGGCCCGGCGTCTGCTTCTCCCCGAGAATGGCCGCCCGCGCGCCGTCCGGTCGCTTGCCCACCTGTCGCGCCGACTCCGTGGCCAGCGTGGTGGCGATCGTATCGAGCACGGTGAGTGTCGTCTGCGGCTCCTGACCGGCGAGCACCAGGCGCAACGATCCGTCGCGATCGCTGTCGGTCGAGAGGTTGTGCTCGAGGCGGTTGGCCAGCACCTCCGGACGGCCCCAGTCGCCCATCCGCCGGTCTTCCAGTCGCTTGGCTGCCGTCTCCACGAAGGCCGCGTCCTTCACCAGGCCGGCATGCCACGTCTGCCACGACGCCGCCATTTCGGGAGAGAGCGGCTGCGCGTCGCGGGTGCGGGCCTCGAGCACCACGGAAGCGGTGACGGGCTGCGGGAAGAGCCACCCGGTGGCGAACCAACTCGCCGCGGCCACGACCCCGGCCAGGAGCGCGAACCACACCACCGTGACCACTGCCCGCGGACGCGCCCAGCGGCGCACCATCTGCGCTTCGCTCGCGGCGAGGAATCGCTGCACCTCGGCGAGTTGGAGTCGACGCTCCTCGAGCTGCGCCAACTCCTTGTAGCGGGCCTGCAATTCGTCGGCCGCCGCCGCGGCACGACCGGTCAGCGCGACGTCCGAAGCCGCCGATGCCGGACGGCTCGCCAGCAGTTGCCGCACCCGCTGCAGGCGCGAGCGGCGCCGTCGGAGATGCGCGGCCACCAGCTGAATGTGCTGCGACTTCTCCTGAAGCGCCACGGCGAGTTCGGTGGAGTCGTTCGCCGCGGCATTCGCCTCCTGAGCTTGCCGGGCGTTGTGCAGTTCGCCCTCGAGCTCCTCGATCCGGGTCGAGAGCGCCTCGATCTGCGCCTCGTGTTGGCGACGGCTGGCACCCGCCTCGCCCGCGTTCTCGGCCGCCTCGGCGGTTCGCGACTCGGCCTCGCTGCGGAGCCGCTCCACTTCGGTGCGGGCCGCCTCGAGCTGGAGCCGCGCCGTCGCGAGCGCCTCGTGCAGCGCCGCGATCGCCTCCTCCTTCGCCTCGAGATCGGGCGGGGACTGCCCGCGGGCCTGGCGAAGCGCTTCGCCCAGTTCGGCGATGCGTTGGTCCTTCCGCGCCAGTTCCGTCGGGTCGGCGGCGTTCCGCGCCTCGGTCAGCTGTTCGCTCAGGCGGTCGATCTGCCGCTTCTGCTGTCCAACGGTGGCGATCGCCGCCGTGCCCTGCTCGATCTGGACCGCCTGCTGGCTGACCACGGCCGCCAGTTCCGACAGCTTGTCGCTGGCCAGCTCGAGCTTCTCCCGCGCGTCGGCGAGTTGCGCCTTGGTGTCGGCAAGCTGCTGCCGCAGGCCCTCCGCCATGCTGGTGGCCGCCTCGGCGGCCGCGGTCAGATCGGCGACCTTCGCGTCGGCCGCGGCACGCGCCGCCTCGATGGAACGCAGTCGCTCGAGCGACTGCTCGCGCTCCTGTTCCGACGCCGCGAGGAGCTCCGCGTGCTCCTGGCGCTCCTGCGCCAGCCGGGTCTCGTGCGCCGCCGACGCCGCCTCCGCCTCGGCCCGCGCCGCCTCGAGCGCTGCCTGAACCGTACTGAGGCGCTCGATCGCCGCTCGGGCCTCCGCTTGCGCCGCCTCCGCCTGGTTGTTCCGTTCCTCCACCTGCTGGATGAGCTGACCGACGCTCGCCTCCGCCTGCTCCACCCGCTTGGCGAGCTCGTCGCGTTCGACGCCGATCCGCTTCAACTCCTCGTTCTCGCGGGCTCGTTCGACGGCGAGCGCCTCCGACGCTCGCGCCAGCTCGGCCTGACGCTGCTCGAGCTCCTCCCGCTGCACGCGGAGCTCGCGCTCCTGCGCCTCGTTCGCCTGGCGCAACGAGCCCAATTGCGACGATCGGTCGTCGAGCTCGCGGGTGCGCGCTGCGACCGCCTGGTCGGACTCGGCGGTGCGCCGCGCGAGCTCCTTCTCCGCCTGCTCATGTGCGACGCGCTGCTCGTCGAACTCCTTCGCACGCCGCGCCAACGCCGCCTCGCGATCCTGGAGTCGGGCGAGCTTGTCCGCGACCTCCCGCTCCGCCTCCTCCAGCGCCTTCGATCGCTGTTCCAGCGAGATCAGGCCTTCCGCCTGCGTCTTCTGCGCACTCCGGATGCGCGACAGTTGCTTCTCGACGTCCTCGATGATGTTCAGGACGTTGTCTCCCGCACTGCTCTCCGGACGGGCGCGGCTGTCGGAACCGGCGGACGTCGAGGACGCAGGCGACGGCGAATGGGGGCGAGCGGTGGACTTGTCCATGGGTGCTTCGTGGGCGAGGTGCGGGCACAGCCCGGGGGAGACGGGCGGATGTCGGTCGTTATCGACCTGCGGAGCACGGGGCTGAAGCCCGGAAGACGACGGAAGGTGCCGGAACGGCGACGCACACCACGCTCCGGGCCACGCTCCGGGCCGCGCCATCGCTCGTCAGCACCGGCACGCGTATCCTCTCGGACGCTCCCTTCCCCTGCCGCCGATCATGACCACGCTCGCCACGCCACCCTCCGCGACCGGTCCGGACCGTCTTCTCGACCGGGCCCTCGCCTCTCCGCTTCGCGGCATCGCCGAGAAGGTGCAGGCGGGACGCCGCCTCTCGCCCGAGGACGGAGCGACGCTCTTCCGCACGCCGGACGTCCACGCCGTTTGCGCCATGGCGGACCTCGTCCGTCGCCGAATGCACGGCGACCGGGCGTACTACAACGTCAATCGGCACATCAACTACTCGAACGTCTGCGCCCTGTCCTGCAAGTTCTGCGCCTTCTTCCGCAAGGAGGGCGAGGACGGCGCCTACGAGATGTCGTTGGACCAGATCCGAGCGGAGGCGGCGAAGGCGGCGGAAGGCGGTGCGACCGAACTGCACATCGTGGGCGGACTGCACCCGCGGCTTCCGTTCGACTACTACACCTCCATGCTGCGGACGATCCGCGAGACTGCGCCGCAGATCCACATCAAGGCGTTCACCGCGGTCGAGATCGTCCACCTGGCCCGCATCACGCGGCGCTGGAAGGACCGTGCCGAGGGCATCCGCGCCGTGCTCCAGGACCTGAAGGACGCCGGGCTCGGATCGCTCCCGGGCGGCGGGGCCGAGGTCTTCGACGACCGCGTTCACGACGAGGCGTACCGCGGCAAGATCCGCTCCGACGAGTGGCTCGACGTGCATCGCGTCGCCCACGAGCTTGGCCTCAACACCAATGCCACCATGCTCTATGGCCACATCGAGCAGCATGGCGACCGGCTCCACCACCTCGAGCTCCTCCGCACCCAGCAGGACCGCACGCTGCGCGACTGGGCAGCGGCCCAGGGCATCGCCGACCAGGCGGACGGCGCCGTCGTCCTCTCCGGACCCGCTGCAAGCTATCCCCGCGAGCGGCTCCCCATGCCCGGAGCGGCCGGACTGCGCACCGGCTACTTCCAGACGATCATCCCCCTGCCGTTCTTCCCCGACGACAGCGAGCTCGAGCGATTGCCCGGTCCGTCCGGGCTCGAGAACCTGCGCACGTTGGCGGTGGCCCGCCTGATGCTGGACAACTTCCCGCACGTGAAGGCGTTCTGGATCATGCAGACGCTGCCGATGGCCCAGGTCATGCTTCAGAACGGCGCCGACGACCTCGACGGCACCGTCGTCTGGTACGACATCACAAAGCTCGGCGGGTCCAGCACGCACCAGGAGGTGTCGGTGGGCGACCTGCGCCGCGCGATCCGCGAAGCGGGCCTCGAACCGATCGAACGCGACACGCTGTACCGACCGGTGATGCGCGACGGTCGCGCATGGCGGATCTGAAGCCGCGTTGCCTTTGCTCGCCCCTCGCCCGTTTCAGCGCCGGGCGCCGAGCGCCCACCACAGTTCCGGCATGCGAAGTGCGAGCGAGGCGGCCACGTACACGCCGGCCCCGATGGCAACCTGCACCGCCAGCAGCGCGGCCATGCCGCGCCAGCTCTCCGGCAGCGCCACCAGCATGTTGACGGGCAGGAGCGCCATCGCCACGAGCGCGGTGCAGGCCGCCGTCCGCACCCACGAGCGCAGCACGGCGCCATCCAGGAGCGGACCCGTCCGCATCCCCAGCCGGCGCGCGAGCAGGATCGTCTGGAGAACGGCGCAAATCGCGGTCGACCAGGCCAGCCCCGCCTCCCGGAGGGGCGTCCAGATGAGCGTGAGGTTGAGGAGCAGGTTCAAGCCCACCATTCCCACGGAGATCCGAACGGGACCGCGGGTGTCGCCGATCGCGTACAGGCCGCGGGTCAGCACGTGGTTCATCGAGTACGCCCAGATCGCCGGGGCATATCCGATCAACACGAAGGCGACACGGGCGGTGTCGGCACGGGTGAAGTCGCCGCCCTCGAGGATCACCGCGGTCACGGGCGTGCTCACGAGGAGCAGGCCCGCGCCGGCGGGCAGGCCGATGTAGGCGACGAGCCGGAGCCCGCGCCGGAGGGTTTCCACGAATCGATCCGGCTCGTGCGCCTGCGCGGCGAGCAGCGGGAAGATCGCCGTCGCAACGGCGATTCCGAACACGCCCAACGGGAACTCGTAGAGCCGCTGCGCATACCCGATCGTCGCCAGCGCCCCGAGATCGAGCGGATAGTCGATGCCCAAGACGGTCGGACCCACCAACGACGGGTACGACGCGATGAGCCCGTCGAGGAACGTGTTGAGCTGGAGCACGCCAAGGCCGAGGATCATGGGCAGCGCTTGCTGCAGGACTTCCCGCAAGGGTTCCCGCGCCGAGCCGCCGGGCCAGCCCAATCGGACACCGGCTCGCCGCAGCGCCAGCACGCTCCACGCCACCTGCATGACACCCGCGACCACCACCGACGCCGCCACCAAGGCCACGTGGGTCTCCGCGGACAATCCGGGCAGGACCAGCGGTGCCGCGAGCGTGACGACGACGATGGACAGGTTCAGCAGAACGGGGGCCGCCGCGGTCGGACCGAATCGTCCGTGCACCTGCAGGACCGCCCCCACGACCGCCACCAGACAAACCAGCGGCATGTACGGCAGCGTGATCGCCAGGAGCCGCACGCCCAGATGGTCACGGCCAACGAACCCGGCCAGGACCATCAGAACAACCTCGCCCAAGACCGTCAGCCCGCCGAGGACCGCCACCATGAGGCCGATAAGCATGGACGCCAGATGGCCCGCCCGATCGATGCCCTCGCGACGCAGCCGGGCGTAGACGGGCAGGAACGCCGCGGAGAGGGCTCCTTCGCCAAAGAGGCGTCGGAACAGGTTCGGCACCATGAAGGCCAGGGCGAAGGCGTCCATCACTGGACCCACGCCAAAGGCACGGCTGAGCACCGCGTCTCGAGCCAAGCCGGTCACCCGGCTCGCCGCCGTGAGCACCGTCACCGTTCGGGCATTCCGCTCCAGACCATCCGACATATCGCGAGAAGGTACCCACCCCCGCTCGGAGGCGGGAAATGTTGGACTTGGAATACCTGGCGGCCCATAGTGTCTTTGGTGTGCGTCTCGCCAAACCGCATCGGCGAGGACGCGAACCGGAACTCGACGATCCAAGAAGTCCTCCAAGTTTCGGCGAATTCGACCCGGTCAGGCGCAAAACGGCTCGTGCCTGGCGTACCGCTTGAATGAAGCCCTCGCGCCAGGTCCCCTCCCGACTCGCGCCAGGCAGGCCGCCGGCAGGCAGGAGAACAGACATGAACCCTCGACGCGCATCGTCCCGACGCCGCCTGTTCGCGGTCGCGTTGGCCGGCATCCTCGCGGGAGGTCTTGCCCTGAGCGCTTCGGCGCAAACCGGTCGCGGCGGACCTTCGTCTCGGCCGTCCTCCCCGCCGGCCGCTCGGCCATCGGCACCGCCCGTCGCGCGGCCGTCCGCTCCTCCGGTCGCTCGTCCCGCCGCACGGCCGTCGGCGCCCCCGGTGT
>JAGQOG010000366.1 GCA_020427695.1 Phycisphaerales bacterium | reverse complement strand
CGTAGCTCACGTATCCGGCCAGGCTCGCCAGGTGAATCGCGATGCCGCGCGGCGGCCCCTCCGGTTCGAAGATCACGAGACTGGTGATCGATGGTTCGATCAGCCGAAGCCAGGCCGGCAACCGTATCGGCACCGGCTGCTTGATGGGGAGGGACGACACCGGTCGAATCGAAGTACGTTCGCTGACGAAGAGCAGCCACTCGCTGAGCCCGTTGCGCCGTCGAGCTCGTTCGAGGCGGGCGCTGTCCGTGGCCACCGCTTCCAGGTCGACCCGCTCGATCGTTCCCACTCCGAAGTCGCCGACCACTTCGCGCTCGTCCGGGTAGTGCTGCGGCGGCGGAGCGATCGCCTCGAGATACGCGTCGCCGGGATCGAGCAGCGCCAGGGCGCGGGCCTCGTCGGCGCCGTCCGTCGCCTGCGAGCGCCGCGCCGGCCAGTCCACCGCGACCGACGTCTCGGTGGAGGCGCTTCCATCGAGACGTAGCGGGTTCGCCCCCTGCCGACTCACGCAACCCGCCACCAGCGCCAGGGCCACGCTGGCGGCCAGCGCCAGGCCCCCGCTCATCCCCGCCCTCTTGGTCTGAACCCGCATCCCAAGTCCCCATGCGCTCGTGCCTGTTCCGGATTCCCGTCTCACCGCAGCTTGATCGACGCCAGAGCCACCATGGCCATCACCACCGCCATCACCCAGAACCTCGTCACCACCTGCTGCTCGCTCCACCCGCCCAGGTGGAAGTGATGATGGATGGGGGCAACGCGGAAGATCCGCTTGCCCTTCGTCCACTTGAAGTACCCCACCTGGAGCATCACGCTGCAGATCTCCATGAAGAAGATGCCGCCGATCACCAGCAGGAGAACCTCCTGGCGGATGGCGACGGAGATGTAGGCCAGGAGACCGCCGAGCGGCAGCGACCCGGTGTCGCCCATGAAGACCTGGGCCGGCGAGCAGTTGAACCACAGGAAGCCGAGGCACGCCCCGGCCATCGCGCCCGATACCACCATCAACTCGCGCGCCTCGCCGATGTGCGGAACCATCAGCAGGTAGGCCGCGCGCTCGCTCCCGGCGAGGTAGGTCAGCACCATCATCACGAACGCGGCGATCATCATGGTTCCGCCGGCGAGTCCATCCATGCCGTCGGTGATGTTGACCGCGTTGGAGGTGAACGCGATGGCCAGCATCGCCACGACCACGAACGCAACCCCGCCGAGCACCAGCACGGACGGGTTCAGCGGCGGAGGCTGGATCATCGACTCGAGCGTCGGGGTCGGCGGATACGTGCGCTGGAAGGGAAGGTTGAGCACCAGCGCATCGGGCGAGCTGGCGTGCTGGTACAGGAACCAGCCCGCGATCAGACCGACGCCGAGCTGGAACAGGAGCTTCTCCCAGGCGAAGAGGCCCTCGCGGGACCCGGGTGCGCGGCGGGAGGAGGTGAGCTTCAGCCAATCGTCGAAGCCGCCCACCGTCGCCAGCCACAGCAGCACGATGATCGCCAGGTGAACGTAGCGGTTGTGCACCACGTCCGCGAGCAGCACGATCGTGGCCAGCACCGATCCCATCACGAACAGGCCGCCCATCGTCGGCACGCCGGCCTTGTCCTTGTTGATCGTGTTCAGCCGCTCGTTGTAGAACTCGGGGTTGTCGCCGATCTTCTGTCGCAACAGCCAGCGGATCGTGGGCGGCCCCGACACGAGCACGAGCACGAAGCCAAGCACCGCCGCGGCGAACGCCCGGAACTCGAGCTGGAACATCACCTGCACGAGCCAAAGCAGCCCTCGCTCGTCCAACCAGTTCTGCATCGCCTCGGTGAGGTTGTAGAGCATCGTTGGTGTCGCCCATGGCGCCCTAGGCGCCGGCGCCTCCATCGTGTCCCTGGCTTGCCGAGACCGGCGTCGGAATCGCGGCCAGCAGCCGTTCCATCGCCATGCCGCGCGAGCCCTTCAGCAGCACGGTGTCCCCGGCGCGAAGCATGTCCGCAATCGATCGGGCGGCCGGCGCATCCATCCGATCGAGTCGGACGACTCGATCGGGGCCAAGCGACTGCTCGGCGCGATCGGCCGCATGCCGCATCAGCGGACCGACGAAGACGGCCCGATCGATCCGCGCCGACGAAGCCGCGACGCGGTCGCCGATGCGAGCGTGCAGCGCGGGCGACTCCGGCCCCAGTTCGAGCATGTCGCCGAGCACGACGATCCGGCGTCCCCCCCGCTCGGGTGCGATCTCGAGGAACGAATCGATCCCCGCCGCCATGCTGTCGGGATTCGCGTTGTAGGCGTCGTTCATCACCGTGAGCACGCCGCCTCCCGACTCGACGGCCTGCATGGTTCCGCGCATCGCCGGCGCCTCGGCGGCGGCCAGCCCCTCGGCGATCGCCTCGTCCGGAAGGCCCATGCGCCGGCCGACCGTCACGGCGGCCAATGCGTTCACGGCGTTGTGGCGCCCGGGCAGCCGCAGTCGAAACCCGAATCGACCGTTGGCCTCGACCTCCTGGCCGCCCGACACCGCACGGCGCGCGGTAACCCGGAGATCGGCGGATTCGGACTCCCCGAAGGTCACCAGCGGCTCGATGCCCCGCAGGTGCTCGAGGAGGATCGGGTTGTCGATGTTCGCCACCGCCAGTCCGCCGGGTCGCAGGTGCCGCAGCAACGACGCCTTCTCCCGCGCGATCGCTTCCGGCGTGCCCAGTCCGCCGAGGTGCGCCAGGCCCACGGACGTCACCACGCCGATGTCCGGCTGCACGGCGGCGGTCAGCTCCGCGATCTCCCCCGGCGCGTTCATGCCGATCTCGACCAGCAGGTACTTGTCCGTGGTCGAGGCGGCGAGCACCGTAAGCGGAACGCCGAGGTCGTTGTTGAACGACTTGGGCGACTCGGTGCCGCGCAGGCGCGTGGCCAGCACTGCGTTGATGAGCCGGCGCGTCGTCGTCTTCCCCGACGACCCCGTCACCGCGATCACCCGCGTTCCCTGGAGTCGCTGCCGATACGCGGAGGCAAGCCGAAGCAGCACGCGTCGCGTGGAGTCCACCTGCATGACGGGCACATCGATCCGCACCGAGTCGAGCGGCACCGCCCGCTCGACGACAACGAGGGACGCACCGCCGTCCACCGCGTCGGCCAGGTAGTCGTGGCCGTCGTAGCGCTCGCCCCGGATCGCCACGAAGGCGCGTCCATCGAGCAGTTCGCGGGTGTCGATCGACACCCCCTCCACGGCCCGCGACCGGTCGACCCGGCGGAGCCAGCGCCCGTTCGCCACCTGGCGGAGATTGTCCAAGTCGAAGAAGTTCATGTCGAGGTCCCGGACCTCGGGACCGCAGCGGCCGGTCTCGGTAACGAGGCCGCCGAGACAGGCGCCGACGCCGAGACAGGCGCCGACGCCGAGGCGAAGCGCCGGGCCAAGGCGTCGGCCGCCACGAGGCGATCGTCGAACGGGCGCTTGGTCCGACCGACGACCTGGTAGTCCTCGTGGCCCTTTCCGGCGATCACCACCACATCGCCGGGCTGCGCCTGCGCGATCGCCTCCGCGATCGCCGCGGCGCGATCCGCGTCGGTGCGGGTGACCTCGCGCCGGCTCACGGGAACGCCCGCCAGCACCTCGCCGATGATCGCGTTGGGATCCTCGGTGCGCGGATTGTCGGAGGTCACGGTCACCTGGTCCGCCCAACGCCACGCCACCGCCGCCATCCGGGGCCGCTTCGTCCGGTCGCGATCGCCGCCGCACCCGAAGACCACGTGCAACCGACCTCCGCTTGGCACCAGCGGCCGCAGGGCCCCCAGGGCGTTGTCGAGCGCGTCGTCGGTGTGCGCATAGTCCACGAGGACCGTGAAGGAACCACCCGGCACGGTCACCGGCTCCAGCCGTCCCGGCGGTGCGGTGCAGTGCTCGAGACCATCGGCGATCGCTTCGCCGGCGACGCCAACGGCATGGGCGGCGGTCGCGGCCTGAAGCGCGTTCATCGCATTGTGGCGGCCCACCAGCGGCACGATGCGCTCGAAGCTCCCCCACGGTCCTTCCATCCGGAGACGCATGCCCGCGACCCCGGCGTCAAGGACCGTGGCGTGGGCCTCCGCGGGTCCAGCGCCAAGCGTGCAGCGGAGGATGCGGCCACGACAGTCGCGGGCCATGCGCTCCGACCATGGATCGTCCGCGTTGAGGACGGCCACACCATCGCGGCCCATGGTCTCGAACAGCGTCGCCTTGGCCGCCGCGTACGACTCGATCGTCCCGTGATAGTCGAGGTGGTCGCCGGTCAGGTTCGTGAACACGCCGACCGCAAAGCGCAGGCCGGCGACGCGATCCTGGTGAAGGGCGTGGCTCGAGACTTCCATGGCGGCCGCGGTGCAGCCGTTGCGCACCATCGACGCGAGCAGCCGCGAGAGCATCGGGGCACCCGGCGTGGTGAGGTTCGCGGGCGTACGGACGGTGCCGTCGTCAACGGCCACGGTGCCGATGAGCCCGCAGCGTCGATGGGCGTGCTGGAGAATCTGCTGCACGAGAGAGCAGGTGGTGGTCTTGCCGTTGGTGCCCGTCACGCCGACGACCGCGAGCTGCGAGCTGGGTTCTCCCGCCAGCCGCTCGGCGAGCCTGGCACCCAGCCGGCCGAGTGTCTCGCCGCCGCTCGGCACCAGCACCGTCGGGCCTCCCCGCACGTCCGGTGCCGCGTCTGCCCCGCACAGCACGGCGGCCGCGCCGCGGTCGAGCGCGTCCCCGACGTAGCGACGTCCGTCCGCGACCGTTCCGGGTCGCGCGACGAAGAGCGCGCCGGCGGCGACATCCCGCGAGTCGTCGGTCACGCTCGCGATGTCGATGTCGGCCCTGCCCCTGCCGATGGCGAGGGGCAGGTCGCGGATGAGTTCGGCAAGCTTCATGGCGGCGGCGGCCAAATGCCTCGGGGACGCGTAGTTGTATCGACCCTCGCGCCGAGCGGGCCACAGAATTGCGTCAGAGTGACCGGCGCGGATTCGGGGCGGCAGCCCGTTGCAGAAGTCATCGTGGCTGCTCGTGCCTCACCTCGAAGCCGGTGAAGGCGCCGGTGGCCGGCGATCGGTCCACCCGCATGTCGCGAACGAGCGGAGACATGGCCGCCCGGACCGCCGCCAGGAACCGATCGACCTCTTCGCGTGCGCCCTCGGCCACGCAGCGCACCGTGCCGTCGGGCTCGTTGCGGACCCAGCCCGCGACCGCGAAGGCCCCGGCCACGCGACGCGTGGTCGCCCGGAAACCCACGCCCTGCACGGTTCCCGCGAACACTGCCGTGCAGCGAACGAGTTCTTCTCCGTCCTCGGTCATTCCCAGCCTCTCACTCCTCGGGATCCGACAGCACGGCGTTCGTCCACAGCTTCTGGACGTCGTCGTGCTCCTCGATGGCCTCCACCAGGCGGGCCACCTTCTCCCCCAGTTCGCCCGGACAGTCCACCGTCGTCTGCGGCACCATCGCGAGCTCGGCCGACGCGAGCTCGATTCCCGCCTGCGACAAGGCGTCCCGCAGCGTCACCAGGGCCGCGGGCGGACACGTCACCTGCCAGCCCTCGTCGCCTTCCTCGACGTCCTCCGCGCCGGCGTCGAGGGCGAGCTCCATGAGCCGCTCCTCCTCGACGGCACCCTTCTCGACCAGCACCACGCCCTTGGCATCGAAGCCGAACGCGACCGCACCCGGCTTGGCCAGATTGCCGGCGTTCTTCTCGAAGAGGGTGCGCATCTCCGGTCCGGTGCGCGTGGACTTGTCCGTCAGGCAGTCGACGATGATCGCCACGCCGCCCGGACCGTAGCCCTCGTAGCGAATGGACTCGTAGGTCATGCCCTCGAGCTCGCCCGTTCCGCGCTTGATCGCCTTCTCGATCGTGTCCTTCGGCATGTTCGCCGCCTTCGCGTCGTCGATGGCCAGCCGAAGCGAGGGGTTGAAGGTCGGATCGCCGCCGCCGTCCCGCGCCGCCACGATGATCGCCCGGCTGCACCGGGTCCACGCGCGTCCGCGCACCGCGTCCTGACGCGCCTTGCGGTGCTTGATGTTCTTCCATGCGCTGTGACCTGCCATCGGAACTCCTGTCGATTGAACGTCTCGGCGCTCGGCGCCAGGCGCCGGCGAATCCTGTCCACCTCGTGCGATTCAGCCGCCGGTCCACGCCTCGGCCCCGCTGGGCGCGACCGCGGGCGGCAAGCCCGAACGCACCTGCTCGAGCTTCCGGGCGAGTCGGGAGGCGAGCTCTCCGAACTGGCGGTCGAAGATCTCGCGGGGATCGCGGACCACGAGGCCGAACTCGCGCTGCTGGTACTCCGCAAGCACCTGGAGCATCCGCTCGCGCGGATTCTGCGTTGCGGTGGATTCGTATGCGGCGGCCCATGCCACCTGCGCCTCGGCCTCGCGCCCGGCGCGCCAGAGCGCATCGCCGAGATGGTCGAGCATCTCGGTGGACGGAGCACCGCCCGACCGCTCCGCCGCCAGCGAAAGCAGCGACACCGCACCCGGCCCGCGGGCATCGTCGTCGATTCGTCCCTGCGCGTAGCGGAGCCAGCCGAGGGAGTCGAGCACGCTCGGATCGTCGGGCAGCTCGGCCTGGGCGGTCTCGATCAGGTCCACGATCCGGTCGTCGAGGCGCCCGGCGTCGAGCAGGGCGAAGCCCAGGTTGTTGCGCGCCATCGCCTGCGCGGGATCGATCCTGATCACCTCCTCGAGCACCGCGGCGGCCGCCCGCTCCTCCCCCACGATGCTGTGGACGGTGCTGAGCCAGAACAGGGCTCGGCTCTCCGGCGAGGCGGCGCCGACGATGTCGGAGGAGGGGGGCCAATCGCCGTCGCGCGACACGAGCTGGCGCAGGAAAGCCATGGACGACGCCGCGTCGCCCGCGGAGGCGTCGATGGCCAGGGAGGCGGTGGCGGTGGCGAGATGCGCCGGAAGCTGCTGTCGCTCGCCGTCGAGCACCCGCCGACGCAGCGCCTCGGCTGCGAGGTCGGGCCGATGGGCATCCACGAGCGCTTGCGCCAAGGCGATCCAGCGCTCGGCGCCTTCCGGACCCGGATCGCTGCCTTCACGGCTGCGGAGCGCCTGGTCGACGATCGCCAAGACCGCTTCGTCGGGGCGACTGAGCCGCGTGGCCGCCACGGCGGCCGCGGACGCGATCGCCAGAGGCGCGTCCGCGTACCGATCGCCGAAGCGCGTGCAAAGGTCCTGCACGAGCTCGTCGCGTCCGGTCGTGAAGTCGTCCAGACGCTGGGCGATGCCGACCGCCGCCAGCGCTTCGTCGCGGGTCAGCCGATCGAAGCGCTCGAGGAGCCAACGCAGTTCGGTGGCCGCGGCGTCTCCGTCGCCGCATTCGGCGTTGAACGCCGCCAGTTCGAGCGCACGCCGCGATCCCTCCGGGCGACGCAGAGCGCGTTCCCGACCGCTTCGGCAGGCGAGATCGGAGCGGCCGGTGCGCCGCCACAGGTCGTCGAGGAGCGCCGCGGGACGGAGATCGGCGGGCTCGGTCGCCAACCTGGATTGCAGGAACGCCTCCGCCTCTTCCATGCGCCCGGTCTGCCCCAGAAGAACCACCAGCGCGGCCAGGGGCGGCGTGGCCAACGGCGCCTCCTCGAGTCGTTGGCGCAGCCAGCGGTCGGCCTCGTCCAGTCGGCCATCCCGCGCCAGGGCGGTGATCAGGATCTCGACCGCCGCCTGTTCCGACTGCGGCAGACTCGCCAGCTCCCGGGCCTTGTCGGCGGCGGCCGAGAAGCGTCCAGCCGCCAGATCGATCGCGGCGGCGTTGAATCGGGCGAGCAGGCTGTCTGGCGCCATCGCGGCGATCCGTTCCAGCGTGGCGCGACGGCGCTCGGCATCGGGCAACAGACCCGTGCGTGGATCGTAGAGTGCGAGCAGCACGCTCCACGCGGGCTGGGAGGAGGGATCGCGTTCGATCGCCTGCTCTGCGGCGTCGACGATCGCGGCGATGGCGCCGAAACGCTCCTGGTCGGAACGGCTGGGCGCCTCCGCCTGGCGAAGCAGCGCTTCGGCGAGCACCGTGCGGGCCTGGGATGCGTCGGGGTGGGCCTCCACCGCGGCACGGGCGATCTCCACGCCTCGATCGAGAAGACCGGTCGCCGAGCAGGCGACCGCGGCCGACATCGAGACGGCGAGGTCGGGAACGCGTGCTTCGGCGGGCGGGGCGGTCGCGGATGCCGGTGCGGCCAACAGGAACCCGGCCGCCTCCGCGTCCGTCAAGGCGTCGGCCAGAAGCCAACTCTCCTGGAGCTGTCGTGCCGCCGCCAGCCGGGTCACGTGCACCAACGGATCCGCAGGCCACTGCCGCCACGCGTCCATGGCCTCGGTCCACGCCTCCGGCCCGTTCTCGAGATGCAGGAGGAGGGCGGTCAGGACCGCCGATCGTCCCGACGACGGCGGCAAGGCGCGGGCGGCATCCAGCGCGGCCGTTGGGGTGGCCGGCACCAGATAGAGCCACGTCACGACCTCCCCGACCCGTTGGGGATCGTCTTCGACGAGCCGTGCGGCGACCGCCAGCGCGCGGCGAAGGTCGTGGGCGGCCAAGAGCTGGATCAGTCGCCCGACCGCGCTCGTATCCCCTCCCTCGCGGGCGAGGTGGGCCTCGATCAGGTCGGCGGCTTCCTTCGGCGGGAGTTGTCCCGCGATCGCACGCAGCATCGGCCCCGATTCGGGATGGGCTTCGGCGATCGCCTGAAGCTGCTCCTGCAGCGGATCGGGATCGCCGATTGCGCCCAGCAGCCAAGTGGCCAACGCTCCGTCGGCGTCGCGCAAGGTATCGATGTTCTCGTTCAGCGTCGTGACGAGGCGTGTCACGGCCTCAGGCTCGCGGTCCGCCTCGAGCAGGGCCCAGGCGACGCGCGGACGCAGTGCCGCCGGGTCGGGATTCGGCAACTCGGCGGCGCGATCGAACGCCGCTACGGCTTCGTCGAATCGTCCGAGGCGGCAGAGGGCGTCGCCGACGGCGCGGTTGGTCTCGGCACGTCGCCGATGCAGCACACCGAGCCGCGGATTGGTCGCGATGGCGGCGTCCCCCGCCGCGTCCAACGCCGCGAGGGCGATCCTCGTGCTCTCGACAAACGCCGTGTCCCATCCCTCCTCGCGGAGCGCCTCGGCCAACGCCGTCGGAGCCGCAACGCGCATCTCGGGATCGAGCCGCGCGCACAATGCGGACAGTCCACCGGCACGATTCGCGGCCCGCGCCAAGACCGAGGCAGCGGCCTCCGTCTGTCGCCGTCCGATCAGCACCGTTGCCGCCTCGACCGCGAGGCGGGGATCGGATGGATCGAGGGACTGCGCCCGCAAAAGTTCGTCGCCGGCACGGGCCGGACTGCCCACCTGCAGGTAGGCATGGGCCAGCAGCCGCGCCACCTCGGGCGAGGCCGGCAGGGATGCACGAGCCTTCTCCAGTTCGGTCGCCGCCATCAGCCAACGCCCGCCCGCGGCCGCGTCTCGACCCTTCGCGTACGCCCGCAATCCGTCTTCGGGATCGCCGCTGGCTGCGGGAACGGCGGACGGCTGGTCCGGCCAGCCCTCGGCCAGTTGGGCCAGGGCACCATCGAGTGGCACGAAGGCGCGCGGGTCGTCCGGGGCACGTGGAGCGAGCAGCGCGGCATCGACACCCGGCGGCACCGTCGCCGGCGTCCCGGGGACGATCCCGGCAGCGAACAGCACGGCGGACGGCGATCCGGCCAGGGCACCTGCCCCGAGGCAGCCGGGAGCTGCAAGCATCGCTCCCGCTGCAAGGACGTTCGCGTGCATTGCCCCGAGTCGGGT
>JAGQOG010000365.1 GCA_020427695.1 Phycisphaerales bacterium | reverse complement strand
TGGTGGTGCGCGTGTCGAGCTTCGTCTCGCCCAGGTAGGCGGTGGCATCTGGGTTAGAGCACGGTGGATACGTTGGGTGCCTCGGCTCTGTCGGCCGTGTGGTTGTGCGCGAGTTGACGTTCGTCACGGCCTGGAAGGCCGCGGCACCCGATCCCAGATCACCCAATCCCGGATCACCCGATCCCGGAACCCTCGATGCCTTGATCCCTCGATCCCTCGCCGCCTCGCCCCTCACATCACCCCCGGCAACACCATCCGAGCCACGATCTGCGTGAGCGCCAGCGCATAGAGGCCGGCGATGAGATCGTCCATAAGGATGCCAAGTCCGCCCTTGAGGCGCTGCACCTGGTGAGCGGGCGGCGGCTTGAGGATGTCCATCGCTCGGAACGCGAGGAACGCCACCAGGGCCCAGACGAGGTTCCAGCGCCAGTCGGCGGGACTGGCCGGCACGCGCCACGGCAGCGCCAGCAGGGCGACGGCTTGGCCCGCCACCTCGTCGATCACCACCGCCGAAGCGTCCTTGCGTCCGCTGGCGCGTTCCGCGTTGGCGCCGAAGCGCACACACCCGACGCTCGCGGCCACAGCCAGCACCACGAGCGAGGCGTTGACGGTCCAGTGCGGTCCCAGGAATCCCACCATGGCGACGGTGAGCAACACCGGCGGCAGCGAGCCCCACGTGCCGGGCGCCGGGCGCAACAGTCCAAGTCCGCCGGCGGTCAGAACGAAGCGCTCGAACCTCGGAAGCGTGGCGAGACGGAGGTCGCCGGGGAGAAGCGCCCGGGCCGGTCGCGGAGGCGGCTCGCCAATCGCCTCGGGCGGATGGGAAGGGGAACCGCTCATGGGGGTGTTCCGTCCGCGGGCGGGGCCAGCATGCGCACGGCGCGGGTGAGGTAGGGCACCACCGAGAACGCGGTTGCGCCCACGGCGAGCCACACGAAGCCGTCGCGAAGCCAGAGCCAGATCGTGTTCTCCAGCGCCCAGGCCCGGGTGGCGACGAACAGGCTGACCGGTGCGGCGATCGACTGGAGGATCATTTTGGCCTTGCCCCAGCCGTCTGCGCCGAAGCTCTGGCCGCTTGCTTCGACCACCGCCCGCACGCTCGTCACGAGCAGCTCGCGCGCGACCACGACGACGACCATCCAGGGCAGGATGGAGGTCGCCGTACCGAACCCGCCGGAGGGTGGGGCACCTTCGGGCCGCGCCAAGGCGGGACCGGCCAGGTAGACGAAGGCGCCGATCACGAGCACCTTGTCCACGAACGGGTCCATGATGCGCCCGAAGACGGAAGTGACCTTCCACCGGCGCGCGAGCCAG
Organism: Phycisphaerales bacterium; assembly: GCA_020427695.1. GTDB lineage: Bacteria > Planctomycetota > Phycisphaerae > Phycisphaerales > SM1A02 > JAGQOG01. The sequence goes on along the minus strand of JAGQOG010000365.1, from coordinate 1,737 downwards.
CCATCGACGGCGTCGGTCAGCGCCGCGACGACGAACAGCACCACCGCCACCGTTCCCCACCACTGTCGCGACGTCGACATGTGCTCGTCCACCAATCCGCCGAGCACCGCGAAGAACGCCCCGGCCAGGACCAGCCTGGACAGCGTGATGGCGTTTGGAAGCAGGCGACGGATGGCGGCCGACATGGCAATCCCGATGCTAGCGGGTTGTCGCCGGGCGCGGCGGACATGCCCGTCAACCATGTGGCGGAAGACCGCACATCTGGGCGACCGCCTCGCGGCGTCCACCCGCACCAACCGGGTCGCGGTTGGGCGTTCCGTTGGTTGCGGGAAGCGGTGGGGCCGCATATCTTGCCCGCTTCATCCGCCGGCTCGGCGCGGACTGGACGGGTGGCCCGTTCCGTGCGACGGGCCACGAGACGGATCCTGTCTCGCGGTGCGCTTCCAGCCGGCGGAGATTCCAGCCCGATGGCACCGCTGCTCCTCTACACCATCGCTCTCGTCGGGTCGATTGCGCTCTACTTTGTGCTCCGGCCCGGGACGTTCAGGGTCCGCACCGCGGCGGGGCTCCTTGGACTGGGCACCGTCATCTACTTCGGCGCCATGGTGGCCCGCGAGGCGGGCGGGCTCGCGAACGACTCGCCGGTGCTCTACGGACTCTTCGGCGTCATCGCGATCTACGGGGCGGTGCAGATGGTCGTGAACCGGCGTCCGGTCATGGCGGCCCTCCACTTCGTGCTGGTGGTGATCGCCTCGGCCGCGATGTTCCTGCTCATGCAGGCGGAGTTCATGGCGTTCGCCCTGGTGATCGTCTATGCCGGGGCGATTCTGATCACCTACATGTTCGTGCTCATGCTCGCCGACCAGGCGCAGAACGAGAACGATGTCCGGGCGATGGCCGAGTACGACCGCACGCCCCGCGAACCCGTCACCGCGGTCATCGTCGGGTTCATCATGCTGGCAGTGCTGAGCGATGCGCTGTACGGGAAGGGCCATGCCGCCCTGAAGGCGCCGGAGACGGCCACTGCCGAGGCCGATGCACGGGCGTGGCGGGCCCTTGAGGTCTTCGGACCGTCGCTCGAGAAGGCCGTGGCCGCGGTCGCGCCGGGCTATCGCCGCATCGTGGTGATCGAAGGCGGCGATGCGGTGCGGGTCGAGAACGACAAGGCCTTCGTGACGGTGATCGATGCCGAGGGCGTGCGCCGCGAGGTCCAGCTCGATCCGGCGGCTCGCCCCGGGAACACGACCGAGGTCGGCCTGGCGCTGGTGGCGGACTTCCCCGCGAGCCTCGAGCTGGCGGGCGTCATCCTCACCATGGCGATGTTCGGCGCGGTGGTGCTGGCCCGCCGGCAGATCGAGCTCGGCGAGGACCAGCGCCGCGAGGTCATGGGCATGCGTCGGCTCACCGTTGACGATCACGAGGACCTGATCTCGCCGGGGGATCGCGCATGAACTCCGTCCTGGCCACGGTTTCGCTCGATCCCTGGGCCCTCAACGTGGCGATGCTGGTCAGTGTTGCCCTGTTCTCGATCGGTCTTGTGGGATTCCTCGCGCGTCGGAACATGATCCTGATGTTCCTGTGCACGGAGCTCATGTTCCAGGCGGCCGCGCTGGCGTTCGTGGCGTTCGGGCGCATGCACCTCGACGTTTCCGGCCAGGTGTTCGTGATCTTCATCCTCACCGTTGCCGCGGCGGAGGCGGCGCTCGCGCTGGGCCTCGTGGTGCTGCTCTTCCGTCG
>JAGQOG010000364.1 GCA_020427695.1 Phycisphaerales bacterium | reverse complement strand
TTCGCAAGCGTCGCGACGGGACCGGTCCACGGCGAACCGGCGGGCGCGGTGGCGTCGCCGATCGCGGCGACGACCGGCGTGACCGCGTCGACGGTGACGGTCCACGACTCGGTGTCGCTGCCGGCGACGTTCGTCGCCTCGATGGTGACGAGCGCGGCGCCGATCGTGGCGCTGGGCCACGAGACGACGCCGTTGGCGTCGATGGTCATGCCGCTCGGTCCGGTCACGAGCGACCACGTCACGCTACCAGCGCAGCTTGCGTTGGCCAGCGCGGGCGTCGGACCGGTGTACAGCGATCCGCACGATGCTCCAGCATCGGCGATCGGGTCGATCGTCGGCGTGGGATCCTCCGCGAAACCCGCATCGCCGTCGCTGAACGGCCCGGTGCCGCAGGTGTTGATGGCGCGAGCCCAGTAGTACTGTGTCGTCGCCGCGGCGCTGTCGTCAACGAAAGAGGAGCCGGCCGCGGTGCCGATCTGCGTCGCGGTGCCCGGATCGTTCGTAGTGCTGCGCCAAATCGAGTACGAGGACGCGCCGCTCACGGCGTTCCACGACACGTTGACCGCACCGCAGGTCGTGCCGTCGGTGGCGGCAAGGCCGGTCGGTGCGCTCGGCGCGGCGCCGCCGAACCCGCCGTCGCTGGTGCCGAAGGGACCGGTGCCGCAGCTGTTGATCCCCCGCACCCAGTAGAACTGTGTGCTGGCGGAGGCTCCGCCGTCGACGAAGGGGGAACCGGCGGACGTTCCGATCTGCACGGCCGTGCCGGAGTCGTTCGTGGCGCTGCGCCAGATCGAGTACGACGTGGCCCCGCCCGCGGCGTTCCAGGTCACGGTGACCGAGCCGCAGGAGGCGCCGTCGGTGGCGGCGACGCCGGAAGTGATGCCGGGAGCGCTGGCGGCGAATCCGCTGTTGCTGGTGCCGAATCCGCTCGAACCGCAGCTGTTCTCCGCCCGCACCCAGTAGAACTGCGCGGTCGACGAGGCACCGCCGTCGATGAACGGGGACGCGCCGGCCGTGCCGATCTGGACGGCGGTGCCGGAGTTGTTCGTCGTGTTGCGCCAGATCGAGTACGAGGACGCGCCGCTCACGGCGTTCCATGTGACGGTGACCGAGCCGCAGGAAGTGCCGTCGGTGGCGGCGACGCCCGTCGTCGTGCCGGGGGTTCCGCCGGCGAGTCCGCTGTCGCTGGCGCTGAAGCCGCTCGTTGCGCCGCAGGCGTTTCCCGACTTCACCCAGTAGAAGTAGGTCGTGCCCGGAGTTGCGGTGGTGTCGGAATAGGGGGTCGCACCGGCCGAACCGATCAGTTGGGCGGTGCCCGAGCTGTTCGTCGTGTTGCGCCACACCTGGTAGGTGCTGGCTCCGGTGACCGGACTCCAGACCACGAGCACGCTTCCGCAGAGCTCGCCGTCCGAGGCCATGACTCCTCCGGGGATGGCGGGAAGCGGCGCCACGCTGCCCGCGTTCGAAGCGCTGAAGCCGCTGGTGCTGCAGCCGTTCGTGGACTTCGCCCAGTAGTAGTAGGTCTGTCCCGGCGTGGCGCTCGTGTCGAGGTAGCTCGGGGTCGTGCTCGTGGCGATCTGCGTGGCGCTCCCGGCGCTCTGCACCGTGTTGCGGAAGACCAGGTATTCGGTCGCCGCCGCGACGGCGTTCCAGGTGACGGTCACGCCGCCGCACGACGCGTCCGTTGCGCTGAGGCCGGAGGGGGCCGAGATCGACGGGGGATTGAGACACCCGACCCCATTGGCCCAGCTGGTGATCGACGCCGTCGCCGACGAGCCGAACCCCGTGATGTTGCCCGAGCAGCCGCCGAGGCCGGAGCACATGATGGAGCAGTCGGCGTCGCCGTTGCAGTGTGACGCGTTGAAGTTGTGGCCGACCTCGTGCGCCGTGAGGGCGACGCGTTGGGCGAAGTTGCCCGAGAACTTCGACTGGGAGAGCCCGTAGGCGAAGCTGTTTGCGGTGCAGACCACGCCCACCCAGGCGATCCCGATGGTGGTGCCGTTGAGGTTCTTGCCCGTCATCAGGTGCGCGGTGTCGCGCGTGACGGATCCCTGGTTCGAGTTCCACTCCGACTGCATCTCGTCGAGCAGCGTCGCGGCGTCGGTCGAGGTGTACGGATCGGCGGCGGAGCTGCGGACGATGACGTCCGTGATCCCGAAGGTGATGTTCACCTCGGCCTCGTAGATGGCGGCGACGCCGCCGAGAATGTTCTCGATGTCCGCCACCGTGGAGGGAACGGAGGAGCCGTTCGCCTGGTAGAACTCGTAGTCGGCGTCGAAGGCGATCTGCGTGTAGTTGTCGCAGGGATTGCCGGCCACACCGCCCTCGGGGGCGCCGTTGGGCTGGATCAGCCACGGAAGCTCGGGCGACACGCCGCAGGAGTGGACGGCGTCGTGGAAGTCGCTGGCGTCGAACGAGACGTAGGCGTCGCGAGGCGCCGCCGGATCGACGCTGGCAACCGGCTGCACCGCCCAGAGCTCGTTGTGCAGGTGCACGATGGCCCAGAGCTGGCCGTCGCGCACGCTGGCCGCGATCCAGCCGTCCGGCTCGCCGGCAAGCGTGCCGCGATAGGTCTGCACGGGAGGGGCCTCGACCTCGCGCAGCACGCCCGACCCGTCGTCCACAAGCACCCGGAACGCGTCGTCGCGGTTCGAGTGCTGGTACAGGTTGGCGCTGACGGGAGCGCCGTCGATCGATACGGTCACCTCGAACCGTTCGAGTCCCGACGGCAGTTCCGGAATGGCGAAGCGATCGAGATGCTCGACCGCCAGCGCCTGCGAAACCGGATCCGGCGGGAGCGATGGGTGCTCGACGTCGTCTTCGGCGGCGACGGCAGGTGCGCCGAGCGCAACGCTGGCGGCGAGCATGGCGATCCACGCCAGCCGGACCGGAAGGCGACCGGATGGAGGTGCGGAGATGGACATCGGGCGCTCCTGCGCAGAAGGACAACGCCGACTTGGAAGCGGACCCCCGTCACCTTCTGCGCCACTCCCAGCGCCGACCGTGGTTACCAGAACTCCTGTCCGTCGGCCGTTCGATCCCCCCCGAACGGGCGGCGGTGCTCAGCCAGGAGCCGTTCGGACACCACTGTAAGTCCTGATCGGGTCAAGACCAACCGAAACCGCCCGCCTCGGGGATGAGGCGGGCGAGAAGGCCCGGCAGGTGGGCAAGAGGCTCGTTTCGGGACGAGCAGCCGGGGTGCGGCCGGAGTCCGGTTCGACGCGCGACGGGTGGGTTGAACGGCGAGTTCCGGACCGATCAGCCCGTCCAGAGCCCAAGAAGCAGGCCGAGGTCGGCCCCGTCCACGGTTCCGTTGCCGTCCAGGTCGGCGGCCGGATCGTCGGTTCCCCATGCGGCCAGAAGAAGACCGAGATCGGCGCCGTCGATCGCGCCGTCGCCGTTGAGGTCGCCTGGCGCAAACTCGCTCAGGTCGACCTCCCAGCGGGTGTCCTCGCTGAAGGTGCCCGAGTACGCGTTGAGCGGCGTGTCGCCGCCGACGTCGAACACCCAGAGTCCGTTCTGGATCTGGCCGTTGAGGTCGTCGAAGGTCAGCGACGCCGTGAAGGTGCCTTGTCCGGACCAGCCCAGGCTGGCACCGGTGACGTAGATGAACGTCGTTCCGGACGGCGCGACGAGCTGCATCGTCAGGTCGGATGCGTCGAAGCTGCCGGCGGTCGTGAACGACACGGAGAGCCGCGTCTCCGTGATGGAGTGGCCGGCGCCGGCGTTGGGCTGGTTTCCGGGTCCGAAGAACAGGAGCTGGATCGTGTTGTTGAGCTTGACGCCCGACGGGAAGAAGTCGACCACGTATGGCTGGCTGAAGTCGATGTCCGCGGACGCCGTGGCCGCCGGGAGCGCGGATGCGATGACCGCAGTCGCGGCGGTGGCGATGACGGAGGCATTGCGATGGGCGAAGGACATGGGCATGTTCATGGGACCTGTGTCGGAAGCCACTGCACCGGCGCGGTGCGTTCCAGCGGACGGATGACGGACGGATGAAGGTGCTCGAGCACCCGGTCCGTTGTACTGGCCAAAGCCGGGATGGCCGCACGGCAATCGCAGGAACCTGCACCCCCCTTCAACGTCCTATAATAGATGTTATGTTAAACTATGGGTATCTGCATCTAACCTATTGGCCCACCACGACTTCTGGCCCGTTTCCCCTTCTCTGAAAGCGGAATCGCTGCGCGAGTGCATGGCCGCGATTCCCATGGCCGCGATTCATAATCTGGGACCCGAAATGTACCAATTTCAGATTTGCCGAGTTGTACTGTCGATACGATCGGGAGTGCAACCGGTACGCGTATCTCTGAACCGGAGCTTGACCAAATGCAAGCGGCGAACTTCGATTTCAAGGAAATCCGATTCTCGCGATTCGTGCTGTTGGCGACCCTCGGCCTAGTGATATGTGCAGGCGTGCTCGCCACAAGCGTCATCCGAGCTAGATCGATGTCGCGAGATTCGACCCGCATTGTCCGTGTCCAAAGCTGCCCGAGCCCTTGTGTGTGGCGAGTTTCTGTGCGGATTTTGCCGAATCCAGAACCAAGCGATTGCGCAGCCGAGCTTGTAACTTACACGTGCAACGCCGGGACGCCATGCGGACCATGCTACGCTCCGTGTTACAATACCGTATCGACGCTTCTTGATGAGCCAACTCCGCCTAACCCGACGGCGTATTGTGTAGAGCAGGACTTCGCATCGAATTGTGGTGACCTCGGTCTCGTGCACGGCGGATGGCAATGCACGTTAGTAAGCGGCGTGTGTCACTGTGACAACACGGTGCCGACAGCCTTCACTGCGCCGTGCAGTGTCCCCCCGGCGAGCGGGAGTGGGAATTGGAACGTAACCTGTCCACCGTAGCCGGCCTGTTGCATACGCCGCTTCGGCGATCATCTCTCGACGCACATGTACTGGAGGGCTGTGATGAGACGTAGCATGTTGTTATTGTTGCTCGCGGTACCCGGCAGCCTCGCCAATGTGTCATCCGCTGCGGATAGGGTGGTAACGGACCCGCTTATACTCTCCGCCATTATGACCGCTGCGCGTGGCGACCTGGCCCATCTCGAGTTAACATATGTCGTTAATAGAGTCGACATCGAGAACAGTCGCCAGATGCCGAAGCAGCACTACCATGTGGCGTGGGCGGAGAACGGGTTCCGTGTGCAGGTACTGACGCTTGGCGAGGAGGCGAATCGGCCGTTTGATGACGACATCCTCAGGCAATACGACGCCGTGGCGGGTGAAGGCCTGATGTTCGACGGAGTTGCAGACGCCTATGTCTCAACGGTGCCTAGCCTGCTTGGGCTATCCGAGGCGATGCCCGAGATGGTCGGGGTCCTCGGAGTGTTTCCGATGCGCACGTTGTGTGGAGAGGCCAATCTCAAGACAGATCCGATCGAACTTCTAGGTAGCGGAAATGCAGTTGTTGCTCCCAACTTCGTTACCGTGAACGGCGTGCAGTGTGTCGCGGTTTCATTACTGGATCCGAGCACTTCACCGATGACGTTGCGAGCCACTGGATACTACGCCCCATCATTGGGTTACGCGCAGGTTCGCATGGACGTGTTCTCAGAACCAGACGGAAGGCCGCTTGGAAGATGGGAAATGTTGGATTGGATTGACCGAGGGCCTGATTCAGTTGCGCTGCCGCTAAGTGCTCGCCATACTCGATGGACCGATGGAGACGTGGCTGGCGTCATTGATATGACGATCGAGGGTACTGGTGGCCAACGGGCGATTGACACGATCGACGGGCTCAACCTGCAGTTCGACCTTCCCGCAGGGACAGCGGTGCACAACTATGACACAGGCAAAGTTACGATCGTGAGCGTGCTCCACCGCGAATCGCCGTTCGCGACCGCTGGGGTCGCACGCACCCCGGCCATGCACTCTTCGTGAGTTCGTTTCCGGAGCACAAATCCCGGCCATGCACTCTTCGTGAGTTCGTTTCCGAGCGATTGCGCGTCGGCTGTGGGCAGCAGCTGCCGATTCTGTCACCGGTCACACGGTTCGGCCGTCTGGATGTGGTTCGAGCGGCGCAGCGAGCCTCTCTCCGGGCGATTGATCGCCGCTACGGCGCATCGGGCACTCGTTCCGCCTTGTTGCCTCGACGGAACCACGGAAGCCGGGCGGCGCGCGGCGCCGGATCGGGTCAGCTCAGCGGCTTGGCCGTGTGCGGGGCCCCGCTCCGCAGCGCCATCAGCGCCCGCTTCGCGCCGCGCCGGACGGCCTCGGCCGCGAGACTCGCGGCGGTGCCGATCGCCGTCCCGTGCAGGCGGGCGTTGCGAAGCGCGGCGGCCAGGACGTCCGTCGCGGTCCCGGCCGGGCCCGGCGCCTGGAGGAGTTCGAGCGCCTCCGCGACGCTCCCCTGCCGGCCGGACCCGCTCGGCCCGGCGGGGCGAGGCTCGACGATCGCCGTCCACACGTCGCGAAGCCGACGGAGGTACGCGCCGAGCGTGATCGGCAGCAGCGCTCTCGGCGGCGGCGTTCGCCGGGCGGACGGTGGCGGCTGGCTCGACCGGTGGCTTGGCGCGGCCGCGACACGCGCCGCCGCCCGCGCCGCCACCAGCGCCGAATCGTCGCGGAGAGTCGCCGAGCGGTCCGGGACGTCGGCTGCCGCCGAGGCCACCGCCTCCCGCAGGACCTCGTCGCCTGTGCCGTACGCCTCCCGCCGCGCCGGCATCGCCGGCTCGAACGCCGCCTCGTCGAAGGTCGCCACGAACGCCTCGAGCGACCGTGCCGGTTCCCGCCTCCCCCTCCAGTCGGGCGCCTCCGCCACCTCGCGCCACAGGGACCGGCCCAGCCGCGTCGCGTGCTCCGCGATCGACGTGTGGCTCGCCAGCAGCGGGTCCCCCGCCATCCCCGCCCGGCAGGGGTTGAGGTCGATGTACGTCGCGCACACCTGGATCCCCGCCTCCTCCAGCACCCGGTAGCAGCGGAACCGCGACTCCCAGAAGGCGCCGGTCACGTGGTCCTCCTTGTTCGCTCGCCTCGCGATCCGCTCCTTGAGCTCCTTCATGAACCAGGAGACGGACGAGAGCCGCTCCCGGCGGCGCGCGACCTCGAAGGGGTTGGCCAGGAGCCGCAGCACCTCCTCGGGCTGGGGCGGCGCGTCCGGGGGGATCCCGTGCCGCTTCCGCGAGGTCGCGGGCGGGCGGACCAGGAGCCAGCGGAAGGCGACCTCGGCGTCGGACCAGTGGTCGACGACCTCGGGGAGGGTGCGGAGGAGGACGTGGAAGTGGTTGCTCATCACCGCCAACGACACGCAGTCGATGGCGAAGGCGGAGGTCAGGAGCCGGAGGCGCTCGACCATCCAGTCGCGGCGGTGGTGGTCGACGGCGGCGCCGTCGTGCGGATCGGGTCCCGGCGCGAGGAGATAGCCGCGGCGGACGCAGCGGGAGAGACAGTGGTAGACCCCCGAAACGGACTCGTCGACGGTCTTCGAGCGCGGAACGGCCATGGCGTGCACCCCCCCTGTCCGGCGCGGCAGGCCGCGCGCGGACGGACAGTCCCCGGAAGTGTGGCGCGCCAGCCTGGCGGACGCTGCCGGGCGGGAGTGTACAGGCGGATCGGCGCTTCACCGGGATGCGGGTGGAATCGCTGCGCGAGTGCATGGCCGCGATTCACCATGGCAGCACCATGGCAGCGATTCACCAACTGCGCGAGTGCATGGCCGCGATTCACAATTCACACAACCGCAGCTGGCACCGCTGCCTCGTTCGGTCCGATCAACACGGACCCCAGGCGGCGAGCAGGACTCCGAGATCGGCTCCGTCCACCGTGCCGCTTCCGTCGAAGTCCGCAGCGCCGTCGGCTCCCCACGCGCCAAGGAGCGCGCCAAGATCGGCGCCATCCACCTGGCCGTCGCCGTTCAGGTCCGCGGCGCAGGAGAACTGCACGAGTTCGATGTCGTCGATGCCCGGGTAGGCCGAGCCGAGATTCGCCGCGTATGGAACGAGCATCAGGTACGGGAGTTCGGACGCGCTCTCGGGAGCGACGAACTCGAGCGACCGGTACTCCCACTCGTCTTCGGTTTCCGTTGGCGCCCATGTACCGACGGCAATCGCATCGCCGACGCGACCCGCGTTTCCCAACCGAATCTCGAAGGCGCCCGGGAACGCCAGGTCGATCCGATTGGCCTGGTGGAGATACGCGGAGAGTCGATAGGTCTCGCCGGGGGTCAACGGGCTTGTCAGCAACTGCGCAGGGATCTCAAAAGCAGCGGACCAGGCGGCGATCCATCGGATGCCACCGTGGGCGAGGGTACCGGTGAAGTTGTCGGCCGCCTCAGGCGGCAGGCCGTACGAGCCGTCGTTGCTGTAGGTGTCCGGGGTCTGATTGAGCGAAACCCATTCGCTCGGCATCAGTCCCTGGCCTTGGGCCGGATTCGGCGTGTCCTCGAATCCTGGATTGCGCAACAGATTCCCGTCCGCAGCCACTGACATCGTGAATGCGGAGCATGCAGACACCGTGGCCAACATGACGATGCGATAGCGTCTCACGTGACTCCCCCTGACACCCCCGAATCCGGGAGCAACCCTCTGGGCCCCGTCCGGCGCCGTCTTCTCGCGGCCGGGCCACCGAATGGTCCGATGCTCGCTCCTGCCGGTGTCCGCGTCAAGAGGGAAGTGACACGCCTGCGAGGAATCGCCTCGGACACGAGGAGGCGTGTCACCGGTCATCAAACGTGACCCCCCCCGATGGTCACCAAACGTGATCCCCCTGGCTGGGGTTCTGATCGCGGGTGGGAGGACGAAGGGAGCCCGTAGGGCGACCGGAGTCCTCCCGCCCGGGCGGCGCAGCGCGGGAAAACGGCCATCAGGCCGACGCGGCAGGCTACGGGCATCCGCCGCAGCCGGGTTGGTTG
>JAGQOG010000363.1 GCA_020427695.1 Phycisphaerales bacterium | reverse complement strand
TCCGCCGGATGGCTCGGTTACGGGCTCGCGCAATCGCTGCGGGCAAGGGGCGCGGCATGAGCAACGACCCGCTTCGCTACGCCGAGAAGTTCACCAGCATCAACGGGGGCGTGAGCTACACGTTCCCAACGGACGAGTACGAGTACACGGCCGCCCAGGCCTTCCGCGAGGCGCTGACCGAAGTCATCGGCGCCGACTACGCCCATGACTTCATCGGCGGCGCGGCATGGCCGAAGGCTCCGGGCGAAGAGTCGGTCCGCTTCGTCATCTGGGCGGACTCGGCGGCATATGCGGACAGCGCCTTCGACACGATGGCCTCGACGCTGCGCAGCATCGGCCTAGGCAAGCTCTGGCTTGTGGACGTGGCCGGGAACCGGCGATGGTGCTACGCCAAGCTCCGCGCGCGGCCTGCCTACGTGGTCAACGTCGAGCAGTTCTTCAACATGCCGAGCGAGGCGACGTTCCTCCGGCTCTCGGACTGGTACGCATCGGCGGCGACGACGGGCAGCCAGGCGCTGAGCGGCGTCCCAACTGCGTTCACGATCACGAACACGGGGAACGCGCGCACGGGGCTGGTCACTTTCCGGCTGCGCTCCAACGGGGTGAACGGGTTCCAGGACCCGACGCTGACCAATTCGACGAACGGGCAGGCGGTGGCCAGCACGCGCGACGCAGCGGGTGCGGACAGCGAACTGCGCATCGACACGGCGGCCGCCCAGGTGCGCTACAGCAACGACGACGGCACGACGTACGCCGACGACTACTCGCTGGTCACCCTCGCCGCTACCCAGGCCGTGGTCGGCATTGAGCTCGAACCCGGCGACAACTCGATGAGCTACAGCCAGGCCCTCGGCACACCGGACGCGGTGCTCGAGTGGGAGTTCTGGCCGGCCTACGCATAGGAGGAATCCATGGCGATCGCATCGTCCGACATCGACCGCGCCGACGACCCGAGCGGCTACCCGGTCGCCACCCTGGCGGACTCCAACAGCCGCCGGATGCAGGTCGTGGTCATCGCCGACTCGACGGGCGAGAAGTCGCTCGTCTCCCTCATCGGCGCCGCCGCGGGGGCGACGGATGGCGGCGTGGCCGCCCTGGCCGTCCGCGACGACGCGCTTTCGACGCTGAGCGACGCCGAGGGGGACTGGGTGCCGTTGCGCCTGGGGGAGAACGGCGCGCTCTGGGTGCGGCCCGACGTCGCTTACGGCGCCGGCGCCGTGGGTGCGACGGTCCCGCGGATGACGCTCGCTTCCGACGACCCGGCGGTCGCGCTGCTCGGCACTATGGACGCGGATACGTCCATCCTCGCCGGTGCGGTGAGCGGCACGGAGATGCAGGTCGACGTCGTCTCGCTGCCAGCCGTTGACCTGGGGGCGACCGACAACGCGGTCCTCGACGACATCGCGGCCAAGCTGGGGACGATTGACGCAGACACCTCCGCGATCGCGGCCGCGGTCTCCGGCTCCGAAGTCCAGGTGGACGTCGTCGCGGCGCTGCCGGCCGGCGCGAACGTTGTGGGCGCAACGCACGACGTCTCCGGTCTCATCGTCGAAAGCGCGGTGGCGCTGACCGTGAAGTACGCGGTCATCGACTTCGCCAGCTCGGGCGACAACACGGTCGTCGCCGCCGTGACCAACAAGAAGATTCGCGTCCTCAGCCTGTTCCTGGTCGCGGCCGACGCCGTGACCGTGCGCTTCGAATCCGGGGCTGGTGGGACCGCGCTCACCGGTCAGATGAGCCTCGTTGCCAACACCGGCTTCGTGCTCCCGTACAACCCTCACGGCTGGTTCCAGTCGGGGGAGAGCGCCCTTCTCAATCTCGAGCTTTCGGCGGCGGTGAGCGTCGACGGCTCCCTCGTCTACATCGAGGCGGAGTAGCAATGAAACCAGTCAGCCTCATCCTTGCGGCCTTTGCCATCGTGTTGCCGCTTCTCGCGAGCGACCGCGCGGGCGTTGTCGCTTCGCCGCCGGCGCAATGGCGCGAGGTCTCGGTCCTCGACTACGTCGCTGCCGGGGCGACTCCGGACGGCAGCGACCTGCAGGAAGCGCTGAACGACCAGCTGCGCGTGTTCGTCCCTGCGGGTACGACGCTCGTCGTGTCCGACGAGATCACCATCTCTGCCGGCCGGACGCTGCTTATCGACGGCACGCTCAGTGCGGCGCCCTCGCGCCCTGCGAACTGGCGGATGCTGCGCGTGCACGCGGCAACGGACGTGACCATTGGCGGCCGCGGGACGCTTGACGCGAACAAGGGGTCCCAGGCGCTCGATGGGGCCGGGCTGACGAACCTCTACGGTATCTGGATTAGCGGCGCGACCTCGCGCGTGACGATTGAAGACGTCTTTCTGAAGGACTTCCGGGGCGGTATCTGGTCGCCCACGGACGGGGCGTGGCGCGACGACTGTCGCATCGCCCGCGTCCGGACGTCGGGAGGGCTCATCGGGATCGCGGCGCTCTCGTGGCGAAACGGACGCATCTCTGAGCCCACGGTCACGGGCGCGAAGCACCAGGGGCTGAACCTCTACAACGCCGCAGGTGTGCAGGTCCTTGGCGGGACGGTTTCGAACATCGGTTACACGGCCTCGGACTCGGCCGGGGTCATCGCCGAGCTTGCGCCGGACGCGGTGGTCGCCGGCCTCTCTATCCGCGATGTCGAAGGGCACGGCATCCGCGTCGCGAACAAGAGCCACCGGGCCACCATCGAGGGCAACCGCATCGAGCGCACCGGGTGGCTGAACGGCGCCATCACGCACGGCAGCAGCTCCGGCATCGCGGCCTTTATCGGGCCAGTCGGGGGAGAGTCGAAGGACCTCTCCATTCGCGACAACTTCATCCGCACCACGGCCGGCTACGGCATCGTGGTCCACCCGGGACTCACAGCGGCAGTCGAACACAACGACCTCGCCTTCATGGGCGACCCCGGCATCGCGTTCATCGGCTCGGGGAACGTGACCGGCAACAGGGTCCATGCCGCGGACGGCCAGGGCATCGTCATCGGGCCCGACCTCGACGGTGGCCCCTTCCAGGCGGCGCTGGTCAGCGTCACGGGGAACACGGTGACCGGTTCCGGGATGGCGGGGATCTTCGGCAACGGCAGCCCGGCGGCGGGGCTCATCGCGGGCAACGTCCTCAGCGGCAACGGGGCGGGCGTCATCCTGCAGGATTGGAACTGGGGCAGCCAGACGTTCACCCCGGGCCCGCTGGTCGAGGGGAACATCGAGTGACGCGCTACCTGAGCAAGCTGGTGGAGCTCGGCGCGCTCGGCGCGTGGATGCTCGACGAGCCGAGCGGCACAACCGCCGAGGACCTCATCGGGGCCAACGACGGCAGCTACAACGGCTCCTACACGCTTGCCCAGGCGTCGCTCGCCGAGAACGGCGACTATGCGAGCGTCGACCTGGCCGGCGGGTCCGGCGGCGGCTATGTCTCCGTTCCCAACGATCTGAGCTACGAGACGGCCGAGGTGACCTGGGCGGTCCACGCGCACATCGACGCGAAGGTCACGAGCTCCGACATTCTTTCGCTGCGCGACAGCAACGTGAACAACGGAGGGTTCGTCTTTGCGGAGATGCAGGCCGGCGGCGCTGGCCGTTGCTTCTTCCGCATTCTGACCAACTGGCGCTCGGTCGACATCGCCGCAGGGGACATCCCGATTGGCGAGTCGGCATTCTGGGTCTACCGCTACGACGGCGAGTTCGCCACCGTATTCAAGGACGGCGTCCAGGTGGCGGTGAGCGCCAGCTATCCAGGCGTCATCAACTGGGGCTCCGGCACGAACACGCTGCAGGTGGGCAGGAACCCGACGAGCGCGGCCGCCCGCCACAATGGCCGCGTTCAGGGAGTGGCCGTGTTCGGCTACGCCCTTAGCGACGCTGAAATCCTCGCTCTCTACCAGTCGACGGTTTTGCCTTCGCTGACGCCGCGCCTTTCTCTGCTCGGGGTGGGATAGCCGATGCTCCTCGCGCTGGAACGAGCTCAGAACCGGCCCATCTTCGGCCGGCGCATCCGCGTCGATGTCTACGACGCGAGCGGGGCAAAGCTCGACTTCGGCGCCATCACGTCCGCCCTCGAGTTCGAGTACTCGCTCAAGCTCGACGAGATCGGCGCGTTCCGCATGGCGCTCCCGGCTGACGACGTCGCAGTGGGCGAGCTGGACCAGGGTTACGAGCTGCGCTGCTACCGCGGGGGCGAGGGCCTCGTCTTCCGCGGGCTCATCGACGCGATCGCCTGGGGCGAAGACGGCAGCCGCCGCGTGGCCGAGGTCACGGGCTCGTCCATCGCCCGCAAGCTGGTGTTCGCGAACACGCTCCTCGGCCTCGCCTTCGAAGGCGACTCGCTCGCCGACGTCGTCTCGACGCTGCTCACCGGGACGGGCTGGTCGGCCGGGTCGCTCGACTC
>JAGQOG010000362.1 GCA_020427695.1 Phycisphaerales bacterium | reverse complement strand
GCGCGGCCGGCCTCGCGCCACCCATGCGCCATGCGACCGACCTCGTCCACGCCGCGCATCGCGGTCTCGAAGCCGGCGAGCGGCATCGCGTCGGTCGCCCGGGCGATCCGGAACAGGTGGCGCATGCGCTCCAGCCGGCGGTTGACCTGCGCCAGGGCGTCGCGGCGTCGCCCCGGCTCGTATCGCGCGACGATCACGAGCTCGAGGATGTCGAGCGCGTGGTTCTGGACGCGCTGGGCGAGCGTGAACCTCGCCGCCTTCGGCCAGTGGTCGGCGTGCGGCAGCAGCCACGCGCAGAACGCCTCCCACTTCTGCTGGACCAGCAGCTCGGGCGGGGCCTCGCGGGCCGGGGCGCGGTCGCGGGGAACGCGGGTCACGGGGTCATCTCCGCGGCATCGAACGTGTCGGTCGGAACGGGCTCGTTTGCATCGGAGCACCTCGTCGGGTGCGGAGCGTCGTGCCGCGTGTCTTGGCTCGGGGTTCAAGTGGAATCGCGGAACCGTCTTTTGCGGGGGACCGTCGCCCCGCCGTCCGGTGAGCTGCCGCGCGCGCGAGCGCCATTTCCAGCGCACGTCGCGCAGCGCGGCAGCGGCCTTTCTCGGAGCGACTTCCATCAGGCCGCACTCAGCGCTTCGATGCGCCTCTGAGCTTCCTTCGCCCAACCCTGCCACTTCGGGATCTCGATGGCCACTGCGTCGCGGTAGACCTCGACCGGCGTGATCGGGTCGGCGCCCGGAGCTGGTAGCAGTGCCCAGTGCGGGCGGTCTTCGTTGTACCGCTTGCGGAACTCGGCCAGGCACTCACGGGCATGGTCAGGCGAGTCGTACATCCGCCAGTAGACCTCCTCCTTCTTGAGCGTCCGGTGGAAGCGTTCGAGGAGGCCAAGCTGCGTCGGCGTGCGGTAGCGGATGCGGACGTGCGAGAAGCGCTCTTTGATCCCGGCCAGGAAGCGGCGGGCGATGAACGACGAGCCGTTGTCGGTGACCAGGGTCGGGCGCCTTCTCAGCGTTCCGTGGATCCGCTCCGCCTCTTCGATGGCCTTGTCCAACGCGACGAGCACCTCGGCTGCGGCGTAGCTCGACGTCAGATGCAGCGCGAGCAGATAACGCGAGTAGTAGTCGATCACCGTGACCGCGTACCGCCAACCGAAGCCGGGGATGTAGATGTAGGTCACGTCCGCCTGCCAGAGTTCGTTCGGGCCCTGCGGAAGCAACTCGAACAACCTCTGGGCGTGCTGGAGTTCGGGCTGGGGCGGGCTCCGCCTTTTCAGCAGGTCGTGCGCCTTCATGATCCGGTACACGAGCCGGTTCCCGATGCTCATGCCCGCTCGGCGGCACATGACCGCGATCCGCTTGTAGCCGTACCACGGGTTCTTCGTCGCCATGTCGAGGACGCCGCGCTCGAGGCCCTCGGGGATGGGCTTGGGCGGCGGACCAGGCCGGCGTTTCTCTCGCCGCGGCTTTCTGTACCAAGAGGACACCGGGATGCCGAGCGCACGAAGGACGGACGTGAGTCGAGGCGCCTCTGTACCGGCGGAGCAGTCCATGCTGGCCGAGACTTCCCCTCGAAGCTCCTCCGTCAGAGCCGGCCGTCCGAGAGTTTTTTTAAAATCCGGTTCGCGATCGTGAGCTCCCCGATCACCTGATCGCGCTCCGCCAGCTTCTTCTCGTACCGCTCGAGTTCGTTGTGCTGGTTGGCCTTCGGACCCTTGGCGGCCAGAGCTTGCTCGCCGCCCGCGAGGAACTCGTCACGCCAGCGATACAGGGTGTTCTCCGACACCTCGAGGTCACGTGCGATCTTCTGCGCGGGCGCCTCGCGCCGGAGCAGCCGGAGCACTGCTTCGCGCCGCTCTCGCGGGCTCTTCTCTGACTTGCGGCCCATCGGGTCGTCCTCCGAGTTGCGAGTGACCCGCATGCAACCGCATGACGCCATGACCGGGCAAGGGGTCCACTCTGGTCGTTTCTCAGGAACCCCGATCAATACACGTCCACGGCTTCTCAGGAGGAAACACGTCGATGACAAGCCTGCGCACTTGCGCGCTGGTCACGGCGGCGCTCTGCGTCACCACGCCGGCGTTCGCCGATGATCCTCGCGAGATCGCCCCCGACGAGCTGCCGCAGCACCTCGTCAAGATCCTGCGGACGACCAACAAGGCCCAGACCAACCGGTACGTGCCGAAGGTCTACGAGTTCCAGCACGTCAATCCGTACGCGGTGATCCGCTTCGTGCGCCGCGTGATGGAGGTGGAGGAGGGCGCGTGGTTCTCCTTCGCGTCCCCGGACATGAACAGCGGCAAGCTCCTCGTGATCTGCCCCGAGTACCAGATCGCGGGCCTCGACGAGCTCATGGCCCTGATCGACCGCCCCAAGCTCACGTCGTCGTCGGGCACCGAGCGCATCTGCTACCGGCTGCGCCACCGCGACGCCGAGGACCCCGGCGCGATCGCGGTCGCCGCGATGGAGGGCACGCCGACCGCGGTGCTGATCCCCGACACGCAGATCAACGGCTGGTTCGTCGAGGACTCGCCGTCCGCGATCGGCCGCATCGCCGACGCGGTGATCAACAAGTACGACGTGCCGACGCCCCAGGCGGAGGCGCGCGTCACGGTGTACGAGATCGACACCCACGACGACGGCCAGCTCGGCCTCGACTACGTGGCGTGGAAGAACGGCCCCGGCCGCAACCTGTTCGCGCTCGGCGCCTTCGCGGAGAAGGAGAAGATCTCGACCCTGGGCGGCGGCTCGGGCGCGCTGGTCTACCACTCCGGCAAGGGCACCTTCGGCCTCCCCGCGCGGGAGTTCGAGAGCACCGGCCGCAACGGCGCCTACATGTTCGACGTGCCGTCGGCGTACTTCGACTTCCTGGTCGCCCGCGGCAAGGCCCGGGTGCTGACCAACGCGAAGCTGTGCGCCCTCAACGGGACGACGTCGCTGCTCGAGGTGGGCGAGGACATCCTCTACTACAAGGAGAGCCACGCTCCGGACCTGCGCGCCGGATCGCGCCTGCAGCCGCTCGATCCGTTCGGCGACCTGAACCAGGTCTTCGACACCGCGGCGGCCGGCGAGCTGACCGACACGCTCGGCGTCACCATCGCCGATCACCCGGACAACCGGACGGTGGTCCCCACGACGATGAGCCGCTCCCTCGGCGCGGCGTCGGCCGGGTTCTTCTTCCAGTACACCCCGACCATCAACG
>JAGQOG010000361.1 GCA_020427695.1 Phycisphaerales bacterium | reverse complement strand
GACGAGGCGACGGCAGTCCGCCCTCAGCGATGGAGCAAGAACATGATGCGAAGCACGGGAATCGATCGAGACGGCCTGATCGGGAAGACCGCACGAGGAATGTTGGTGGGTCGCCTGGTGCCGGCCATGGTCGCGGCGGCGGTGGTGGCCGCCACCGTCTCGGGCAGAACGCCCGCCGGAACCCATTTCACCTACCAGGGCCTGGTGCGGTTGGACAACGCGCCGTTGAACGCGACCGCGGATCTCGAGTTCAGGCTCTTCGACGACGCGAGTGCCGGCATGCAACTGGGCGAGACGCTGACCTGGAGCAACGTCGCCGTCGCGGACGGACTGGTGACCGTGGATCTCGACTTCGGCGCCGACGTCTTCAGCGGAAGCGAGCGCTGGATCGAGGTTGCGGTGAGAAGCCCGGCGGGCGACGGCGCGTTCACGACCCTGTCCCCCCGCCAGCCCCTCACGGCAGCGCCGTACGCGCTGCAGACGCGCGGAATCTTCGTCAACGAGGCGGGCAGTGCCGGCATCGGCACCGTCGACCCGGTTGCCAAGCTGCATGTCGCGGGTCAGGTCGCTCTCGGCACCGCCGAACGCGACTTCCGGATTCTCGAGGTCCAGAAGAACGTGGTCAGGCCCGAAGCGTGGACCGATCTCGTCAACTTCGGCGGCATCGCCATCGGCAGCACGACCGGCGCGAATCGCCAGATGGTCATGTTCACGGACGGGTTCGCCGGCGATCCCGTCTTCACCGTGGCCAGCAGCGTCAACTCGGGAGCCGACTGGACCTCCTCGCTCACTGTTCTCCAGAACGGATACGTGGGCATCGGCACCGCTGATCCGTCCGTCAGGCTCCAGGTGTCCGGCGGGATCGCGTGCCAGGCGTTGACCCTCGACGGCGGCGCCGACCTGTCCGAAGGATTCGTGGTGGTGGATGAAGCCCTTCCGGGGATGGTGGTCGCGATCGATCCCGACCACGTGGGTGCCCTGCGCGTTTCGCAGGAACCATACGACATGCGCGTCGCGGGCATCGTCAGCGGAGCCGGTGGAGTGAATCCGGGGGTCGTGATGGGTCAGAAGGGCTCGGTCGCCGATGGCGACCACCCGGTCGCCCTGAGCGGCCGCGTGTACTGCTGGGTGGACGCGGACGCCAACGGTGCGGTGCGGCCGGGCGACCTGCTGACCACCTCGTCCACCCCCGGGCACGCCATGAAGGCCACCGATCCCGATCGCGCCCACGGCGCGGTCATCGGCAAGGCGATGTCACCCCTCGACGAGGGCACCGGTCTCGTGCTCGTGCTGGTGAACCTCCAGTGAATCCCCTCCGCCATCCTCGCACCCCGGTCCCGACCGAAAGCGGGGCCGCCAACAGGAGAACCCACGTGAACGGAATCTTGCCCAAACCAATCCGTCCGGCCGCGGCGATGCTGGTCGGCGTGTGCGTCCTCGCGGCCGTGCCCTGCCACGCCGCGGATGTGGACGGAGACGACATCGAAGATGCCGTCGAGGCGCTGCTGATCGATCGCTTCGCGCCGATCTACTACCTTCATCCCGACGAGACGTACAAGCCGGCAACCACGCACTGGTACATGGCGCGGGTCGATCTGCGCTACCACCACGAGAGCTGCTCCGACCATGGCATTCTCGAGAAGCCGGATGTCAACGACTCGACGATCGGAGAGCAGTTCCATCAGAACACGCAGGCGTTCTGCATCCATGGCGGCGACCCGATCCAGTCGTCGGGCACGGCCCAGGTGCAGAGCCAGTACTTCCTTCAGATCCCCAACGACGACCAGGAGGAGATCACGAGGGCGGGCATGCCGAACGCCTCGGACTGGCAGTGCTACGCCCACGTGTTCTGGTCCCCAAGCCATCCCATGCACTACGACGTGCAGTACATCTTCTTCTATCCGTACAACGGCAATCTCGGCGGGCTGGGCGGAGCACACGAGGGCGATCACGAGCACGTGACCGTCCGCGTCGCCTCCGACCAGGAGACGATCCAGGCCATGTACTTCTCCGCCCACGACGGGGAGGGGAGGTGGTACGGCGCCGACGAACTCGTGTACGACGCCGAAACGGGTCGGCCGGTGGTGTTCTCGGCGCAGGACTCGCACGCGAGCTACCCCTACGCCGGCACCTGGCAGCGCCCGTTCCCGCTCCCCGACGACCACACCGGATACGGACAGAAGAAGGATTTCCTGGGCGACGTCGTCAACGTCGGAGAGCACTCGCTTCTGAGCAGCGCTCCCTCGGTGGGGAACGAATGGCTTCTCTACAGCGGGCACTGGGGGGAGCTCGGTCCGTTCTACGACGGCCCGTACGGCCCCGCGTTCCAGGCGTGGTTCGTGCAGGACGACGTGGCCAACAACCCGCCTCCGTTCCTTCCGTTCGATCACTACGTCAAGAAGGGGGGCATCCCCGGGATCGAGTGCCTGTTCGACTTCAACGGACAGGGTACGTGGGGCTGTCAGTGGGTGAAGATCCCGTACGCGGTGAGCCACATGCCACCGGGGCATCACCTCAATGTCCGCTCCGACGTCTACACACTCAACGAACCGACGACACTCACTGGGAACATGACCATCACGAGCTACGGGGGGCCGGCCACGATCTCCAGTCCGTGATCCGGTTCGGCACGACGAACCTCAAAGGAGCAACCCATGCTTGGAACTCAATTCGTTCTCCTCTTCAGCCTTGCGTCGGGACTGCCCGGCGACGCTGACTCGTTCGATCTCTCTTGGCACACCGTTGACGGCGGCGGCGGACTGTCCGCGGGCGGCAACTTCTCCATCACGGGCACGATCGGCCAGGCCGATGCACACGCGTCGATGGCGGGGGATGGCTACAGCCTGGCCGGCGGCTTCTGGGCCGGCGCTGGATCCACGCCGGGCTCGCCCTGTTCGCCGGATCTGAACGGCGACGGCATGGTGGATGGCGCTGATCTCGGACTGCTGCTGGCCGCGTGGAACGGCACGGGCATTGCCGATCTCGACCAGAGCGGCTCCGTGGACGGCGCCGACCTCGGGCTGCTGCTCGGTTCGTGGGGGCCGTGCCCGGAGTAGCGGTGCGCGGGAAGGGGACGGCCACCGATCCCCGCAATCCGGCGGGGATCGGATGGCCGCCCCGGATGCGAACGCCGGCGCGAACGAACCCCCCGGCACCGAACGCATCAGAGGGAAGCCATGACGCCCAGGAACGCCAGCAGGGCCAGCACGTTGGCCGCCCACACCGCCGTGGCCAGGATGCGTTGCCGCTTGGGCGACTGCCGAAGAAAGGCGAACCGGTGTCGAACGAGAACGAGCCCGCCGGCGGCGCTCAGCCATCCCAAGGCATCCAGGGCGAAGAGCGGGGGAGGAGGGAGTCCTCCCCCCATGACCGTTTGGAGCGTCATCGGGATCAGGAGCAGGCTCGCCGCGATTCCGGCGAACGCACATGGGATCACCGCCAGCAGAAACCACAGGAAGTTCGGCCTCGTGATCCCGACGGTCAACAGGAGCTCGTGGTGGCACTCCGGACATTCGGGCCGAGTGAGATCGCGCAGGTTGTAGCCGCACAACGGACAGGGCGCGTCGCGACCGTGCAGAAACTCGAGGAGCCGGGCGACGTCGTCCGGGCCTGCGGTGTCGGTCACGGTGGGGCTCCTTCCGCCGGCGGGGCCGGTGGCGATCATACGTGGTTCGTCGATCCGCGTTCGCCGCCAGCCAGGATGGCAGCATGTGACACGAGCGTGACCTCGCGCGTCTCGCTCGAGGTCCGCAGGGGAAGTACGCTTGGCGGATCGCTCGACACCCCGCAACCCGATGTCACGGGACGCGCGACGTTCGCGCGGAGCGGACCGCCAGCCGCAGTCGAGGAACCGGGCAACCGTTCGGTCGACGCGGATCGCCGCCGACTCGCCTTGGAGCCGATCCTCATGCATGCACGTCTCCTGGCGGTGGCTCGACGGAACCGGACGGGGCTCCGCGCCTTGATCCTGTCTTCGCTGGCCTGTGCCCCCGTTCCCGCCGCGTCATCGGCGCAGGACTCGACGGCGGCTCGAGATCAGGCCGCATCGATCAGTCCGTACATCGCCGCTCCGCAGATCAGCGCGTACGTGCGCGAGGTCTATCAGGACCGGGATGGCAACTACTGGTTCGGCACGAACAGCGACGGCGTGTGCCGGTACGACGGAGCCTCGCTGACGTACTTCAGCGTGGAGCAGGGCTTCGCCGGCCAGGCGGTTCGGGGGATCCTGCAGGACGAGCGCGGCGCCATGTGGTTCGCCACGAACGGTGGCGTCAGCCGCTACGAGTCCGGCGCGTTCACGAACTTCACGGTGGCACACGGCCTCAGCGACAACGAGGTGTGGAGCATCATGCGGGACAGGTCGGGCGCCATCTGGGTCGGCACCCACGGCGGCGTCTGCCGTTTCGACGGCGAATCATTCGTCCCGTTCCCGCTGCCGAGGGTCGAGGTCGACGATCCCACGTCACGCTTCACGCCGAAGGTGGTCTTCGCCATGCTCGAGGACCAGGACGGGAACCTCTGGTTCGGCACGGACGGCGAGGGCGTGTGCAAGTACGACGGCAAGTCGTTCACGAGCTACACGACGAGGGACGGCCTCGCGGGCAACCTTGTACGGTCCATTTGCGGGGATCGCCGCGGGCGGATCTGGATCGGCACCGACGGTGGAGGCGTGAGCTGCTACGACGGCTCGACCTTCCGGACGTTCACGTCCAAGGACGGGCTGAGCAACGACCGCATCTTCGAAATCCTCGAGGACCGCGCGGGCAACATGTGGTTTTCCACGCTCGGCGCCGGTGCGTGTCGCTACGACGGCAAGTCGTTCACGCAGTTCCGCGAGGACTCGAGCCTGATCATCAACGGCCGGCCCGCCCGCGGCCACGTGCAGGAGTTCTTCGAAGACCAGGACGGGGTCCTTTGGCTCGGATGTTCCGGCGGCCTGTTCCGCTTCGATGGGACGTCATTCGTCAACGTGACCCGAAACGGGCCATGGCCGGCGCGGAAACAGGAGCGTACGCCGGGCTAGGCCTGCCGATGCGCCGGCCGCCTCTTGGACAGCGTCGAAACGAACGTGTCATCAGACTCCTCTTGACGTTGGCGGTGACTTCAAAGGAGGCCGAACGGCCCTTCCTGTGTCGCCACATGCGGAGGCGCCTAACAGCCCGTTGAAGAAGTCATCCTGGCTACGAGCGGCCCTCGCGACCCATGCCGGCGTCGCCGCGGCTCGCGGTATCTCCGGGGACAACGCAGCGCCACGGCTCCTTGGCCTGGGCCGCGATGCCGCGCTCTCGCCTGCCCTGAGCACGTCGAAGGGGCCGACGGAGCACTTCTTCAACGGGCTGCTAACGCCAGACTCCGGGAACTCTCGCGATTGGGGGCGTCGTCGCCCGGCTGCCGGCTATTGCCGGCGAATGCGACTCCGACCGAGGCGCAACTCGCGTCCCGTGGCGCGGCGGTAGACGACCTCGATGCCGATCGACACGGCGATCATGCCCGCGAGAATCCACAGGTGGTTGCGCGTCGCCGGATTCTCGTCCACCTGCACGCAGAGCACGACGAGGGCGATGGCGGTGCTCAACGCCGCCAGCCCCGATACCCAAGCGCGGCTCCCCGTGTCGCGGGCCAGTCGCATGTTGGCCACGTTCACTGCGAGGAAGAGCAGCAGAAATCCTGCGCTGCCCATCGTCGCGATGGCCTCCAGCGGGATGAAGTTCGCGACGAGCAGTGCAAGCACCGCCGTGATGACCGTGCCCTCGAGATGCTGCCCTCGAATGGAACGGTCGAGCTCTCGGGGCAATTCGCCCGTCTTCGCAACGATGTAGGCCAGGCGTCCGGTGCTGTAGAACGTCGCGTTGATCGCCGAACTGGTCGCCATCAGGGCGGCCACGGCGATGGCCACGGATCCGGCGGGGCCCATGAAGCGCGCCGCCGCGACGGAGAGGACGCGATCCTGGTCCTGCGCCACCTCGGCAAAGCTCAGATGTCCCACCACGACGATCGCGATCAGTACATAGATCGCGATGACGATCAGGACGCCGCCGAAGTAGGCGACGGGCAGCGACCGCTTCGGGCTCGCGACGTCTTCCGAGGCATTGGCGATCAGCTCGAATCCCTCGTAGTTCAGAAACATCAGCAT
>JAGQOG010000360.1 GCA_020427695.1 Phycisphaerales bacterium | reverse complement strand
AAAAAAAAAAGAACTGAGGCAGCCGCGTGAGAACCGCGAACACCGCCAGGGCGAGGGCGACGAGGACCAGCAAGCGTGGGCGCGAGCGAAAGACGGCCAACTCGAGGAATCTCATGACCCGGAACGCCTCTCGGCAGAAAGCCCGCAGGCCGGCCCCACGCACGGCCAGAGGAACTGTACTTCAGTCCGAGGAGGCCGTGGATACATCGCAAAGGAACGGTCTTGCGGTAGACACGCTTGCCCCCGCGGGAGATCGCCGTCCCCCGGCAAACATCCAGTGCATCGCTCTTCCGCCGCCGCAGGAGGCCCCATGATGCACGCGACTCCCTTCGTTCTCCGCCGGTCGGCCCTGGGCCACGCCGGCCGAGGCTTGCTCCTCGCCGCCGCGCTTGCCGCCTCTCCCACCGCCGGCGCCGCCACGCTCGAACGGCCGACGTTCTCGGGCGGCGCCCTCGTCACCTCCGGCGGGTCGTTCTCCCTGCTCGGGACCGTGGGAGAAGCCGGCGTCGTGGGCGACGCCGCGGCCGGCAACTACCGATTGTCCCTGGGCTTCTGGGGCGGCGGGCTCCCGTCGATCGCGACGTTCGTGCCGGGCCCGATCCCGGCGCCCTCGGCCTTCCGGAACGGACTCCTCCCGAACGAGCCGAATCCGTTCCGGTCCGGCACCGACATCGTCTTCCGGGCTGCCGCGCCGGCGCCCGTTCGAATCGAGATCTACGACGTGACCGGACGCAACGTGCGCTCGCTGCTCCAGCAGGTCCCGGCTCCCGGCGAGCACCGTCTCCGCTGGGACGGACGCGATCACGCGCACCGCGTGGTCGGGAACGGCGTGTACTTCTACCGGCTGTCGATCGGCGACTGGTCGGAGACTCGCAAGATGCTGCGGGTGCGGTGATGCAACGCGGCGACGCCACCCATTCTCACCGCGAAAGGACGAGACTCATGCCGAATTTCATCCGCCCGCTCGCCGGAGTTCTCTGCGCCTGGGGGCTCCTGTCCCCGGCGGTCGCCGCCGAGGGAATCGCCGAAGACGCCCCGCTGCAGGCACCTGCCGGCGGCAGCGTCCGCGCGGTCCCGCTGTCGATTCCGTTCCAGGGATTCCTGCGGGACGACGTCGGCACGCCGATCGACGGTTCGGTCACGCTCGACGTGGCGCTCTACCCCGCCGAGACCGGGGGCTCGGCCGTCTGGGGCCCCGAGGCGCACGCGGCGGTTCCCGTGGACCAGGGCGTGTTCCGGATCTCCCTCGGCACGTCGGAGGCGCTCTCCACGGCGCTCTTCGACGGATCGCCGCTCTGGCTCGGCGTCGCGGTGAATCACGAGGCGGAGCTTCCCCGGACGATGTTGCAGACCACGCCGTTCGCGATGCGGGCGGGAGTGGCCGATGTGGCGATCGCGGATGATGGCGACTGGGTGGCACTCGGAACGAACGACGTTCAACATCGCGGCGACGTCAGAGTCGGCGGCGGTCTCCTGGAGTCCGACGACGAGGCCGAAACGATCACGATCTCGGGCCAGGTCCGGGACTGGACCGTCGGTGTCGTGAACAACGTGTCCGCGGCCGCCTCGGACTTCTTCATCGGGACGAGCAGTAGCGCAGCCGGCGCCCCGCTGCGCATCGATCCCGCCGGCAACGTGGGCATCGGAACGGCCAACCCGTCATCGCGCCTGCACGTGAACGGGGATTTCACGTTGCAGGGTGGCAGCCTCACGCTGCCCAACTCCTCGATCACCCCGGCGATGACTTCCTCCGAGGCGGGCGTCTCTTCCGCCATCGACAATCCGGGCGTGAACCTCGTCACCGGAACGATGACCGACATCCAGGTCGTCACGATCGACGTGCCCGCCGCCGGGTACATCATCGTGAACGCGCAGACCTACTCGCGACACTCGGGAACCACCGGCGCGAACCTCGCCCGGTTCCAGATCGACGCGACGGCCGGAGGAGGCGCACTTACGTTCCACGCGCTCACGGTCGGCCTCGAGGAGTCGGCGCTCGTTTCCAATCGATTTCCGATCAGCCTCCAGCGCGTCTTCACCGTGAATTCGGCGGGGAGCTACACCTACCGTATGGAAGGGGAGGCGCTCAACGCGAGCCCGGCCACCGTCACGTGCTTCAACGGAGGCATTTCCGCGATCTACGTCCCCACGTCGTACGGGTCGGTGAGTGCGCGGGGCGGGGACGAAACGGTGTCGCCGGAACACTTCTGAGAAGCAAGCATTCCTGGCCGAAGGGGATGCAGGTGTCGTAGCTTCAGCGACAAGGGTCGGTTTCGACTCCACCCCCCTCTGTTGCGACAGGAGCACGACCGGCCGGCACCAACCCCCTTCATGGCGAGGAGATCATGCAGCTTCAGCCGGAAGAAGAGTGGCGTGAAGACGCACTACTACTCGAGTTGGGTACGCAACTCTTGGCGGGCGAGCAACGCGCGTTCCCACCGGAGCCGGCCGAAGCCGTGGCGGCCGCGCGAGCGTGGCTGAAGCGGCAGCGGGCGGAGCTGGCCAGACGCATCTGCCCGAACGAGGACGTCCAGAAACTCGTACGGGGCGACAGGCGATCGGAACTCGCCGCCGCCATCGCAGACCTGATTGCCGCGCTATGCAAGGGGCTACCCGTTTTCACGGTCGCGCGGCTGCTCGTGATATACGGCATCGAAACGCTCTGTGCTGAGCAGTGGCAGCCGGAGGGCTAGCCGCGCATGGCGGATCTCGCCGACTACCTGGAGATCTTGGCAAGCCGCGGGCTGAAGGAGGAGGACGTCGTTCCCCTCGTCGGTGACGCCTCGGAGGAGCTCGAGGAGAAGATCCTCCCTGCCCTTCGGCAGGCATATGCCAACGCAATTGCCGGGGATTCGCGAATCAGTGACCCGGAAGCGTTTCTGCAGCGGCGAATGGATTTCGCCAAGCGAGCGTTCTACCAGAACGCGAACGAGTTGCTTCGTCGCAAACTGAAGAGGCTATTGCGGGATCT
>JAGQOG010000359.1 GCA_020427695.1 Phycisphaerales bacterium | reverse complement strand
GGCGACGTGGGAGAGACGGCCTCGCCCGCAGGGGCCAGCAACCGGGCGCCGACGAATCCGCTCGTGCCGAGCGCAGCCACGGCCGCGAGCCCGGCCGCGTGGAGCATGGTCCGGAGGTGCGTCACGACGGCGTACTCCCTTCCGCGCGAACCCCGACGGCGAGGCGCATCAGTCGCGCCACGTCCGCCTCGTCCACCCGTCCGTTCCGATCAACGTCGAGCCTCGTCGCGAGCGCCGGCGAGAGCCCAACGCCATCGCGCACGGCCCGCGCGGCGGCGAAGGCGTCGATGACGGTGAAGCGCGGGGATGCGTCGGCGACCAAGGCTTCGCGAGCGGGTCCGGAGGGCGGTGTTGTCGCGACCGGCCGCGATCCAAGCGCGGCACCCGCGGCCAAGGCGACGATGGCCGCCGCGCACCATCCCGCTGCGATACGCCTGGGAAAGCGTCGCTCCACCCGAGCAACGCCGGAGAAGTGCTCGTCGATCGCCGCCCGGATTCGGGCGTCGACCAGCGTCGGGAGTGCCACCGGAGGATTCGCCAGCCCCCGCAGTTCGGCGGTCCACTCCGCCGGCAGGCCCTGCTCGAGGGCGTCCAGAGACGCGCGATCGGGATGGGAGGGATCGGGGGCGGCCATGGGAGAACCGCTCATGAAGCGCTGGCGGCGTCGGAAGGTTCAGGGAATTGCCTGCGAATTCCGATTGGCCGCGCCGTCAGCGGTCGACCGCCTCGCGCAGGGCCGCCAACGCGAGGTGGAGTCGGCTCTTGACCGTGCCCACGGGAACGTCAAGGGACTCGGCGATCTCTTCAAGCGAAAGACCGCTCCCGAACCGCAGCAACACCACCTCCTGTTGGCCGAAGGGCAGACGGGAGACGGCGGCCGCCAAGGGCGTTCCCGAGTTCGCGTCCGGAAGCGGGCCCGCGAGATCGTCGTCCCGTGCCGGCATGCGCAGGGCTCGGCGCCGCCGGCGGGCCATGTCGATACAGATGCTGCGCACGACCGGGTAGAGGAACGTGGAAGCCCGTCCGCGGAGCTCGAACCCGGGAAAGCGCTTCAGCCACCCCAGAAACGTCTCCTGCGTCGCCTCCGCCGCCAGGTCCTCCTGGCCACAGAGGCGCCAGGCCACGCGGAGCACGAACGTGCGGTGACGTTCGTACAGCGCGGCGAACGCCGTGCGGTCGCCACCATTGGCGCGGGCAACCAGCTCGGCGTCGGTGGGTTCCGGACGGTCCACGGTGTCGATTGTGCTCGACGGACCCGCGACTCGCCACGGGGAACTCCACCGGCAACGGGTCAAGCCCGACCGTTACGACGCATCGGCCGCCCGAACGGCGGCACAAAAGGCATCGATCCGCGCAGGATCCTTGATGCCGCGTTCGCGTTCCACGCCACTGCTCACGTCGACCGCCCACGGCCGCAGAATGTGGATCGCGCGGCCGACGTTCTCCGGCGTCAGGCCACCCGCGATCACGAGCGGCTTGGTCAACGTCGCCCGTCGGGCGGCGAACGCCTGATGGTCGAAGGCCCGCCCTTGACCGGGATCGGGGGCGTCGATCAGGAGCGCGGTGACCGCCGGATCGCGGTCCCACCGCTCGAAGGCCCGTTCGTCCGCATCGATGGGGAGGGCCTTCATCACGTGGCGGTTGCGGAGTTCCGAAGGAACGGTCGTCTCGTGGCCGTGCAACTGCACCCACTGACCAGGCCAGTCCGCGACGATCGCGCCGATCGGTGCATCGGCGAAGACGCCCACCGCGACCACCCACGGCGGCAGGGCATCGGCGATGGCCGCGGCCGCATCCGCGGTCACGCAACGCGGCGACGCGGCGGCGAAGACGAGCCCGATCGCGTCGGCGCCGGCGCTCGCGGCCGCGATCGCGGTCTCCACGTCGCGCACGCCGCAGATCTTGACGCGGGTGCGACGGGGTCCTTGACCGCTCACGCCGGCAGCTCCTCGAGAAGCCGATCGGCAAAGTCGCGCTGGCTGGGATCGAGTCCGGTCCGCCGAACGCTCGCCAACCGCTCCTTGGCCTTGTCGGGATCGTGCAGCAGGCGCGTGTAGAGCATCGCCAGCATCAACCGGATCTCGTCCACCCGTCCACTGGTCGCGTATCGGTCCACGT
>JAGQOG010000358.1 GCA_020427695.1 Phycisphaerales bacterium | reverse complement strand
CGAGGGTGAACGTCGAGGGTGTGGGTTGCGGGTGCCACGGCCATCTTGGCCGTGACGAACGTGCAGTGCCTCCGCACGGCCTAGAAGGCCGTGGCACCCAAGGCCGTGGCACCCACGGTCGTGACATCCATGGCCGTGTCGCCCGACCGGGTCACTTCATCGGATCTTCGACCACCGGCTTTGCGACCGGCGCGGACGATCCCGCGGCGGCCGGTTCGACCATCACCTCGGTCATCGAGAACGTGAGCGGCGACAGGTACACCTCGACGCGCCGGTTCTCCGCCGAGCCCTTCGGTCCGTTGGCTGCGATCGGTCGGAACTCGCCGTAGCCGGCGACCTCGATCCGGGCCGGCTGGACCTTGGCCGCCACCAGCGCGTCGCGGACCGAGATGGCCCGGTGCGCGGAGAGGTAGGTGTTGGTGGGATGCTTCGCCCTGGTCGAGGGCTTGCTGATGGGCACGTTGTCGGTGTGTCCGACGACCTTCACCTCGAATCCCGAGGCTTCGGGGGCGTTCAGGATCGTCGCCAGCTTGGCGATGAGGGCCGCTGCGTTCGGCTTCAGGCTCGCGTCGCCGAGATCAAATGTGAAGTCCGCCGCAAACCGGAGCATCCCGCGCCGGGCATCGAAGGACATCTCGTTGGGATACTGCGCCGCGAGCGCGGAGAGCGCACTCTCGAGCTCCGCCGGGAGCGGGCCGAGCTGCAACTCGTCGAGACTCTTGCGCAAACGCTCGTAGTCGGCCAGCAGCTCGTTCAGATCCTTCGACTGGCCAGCCCGCATCCGCTCCAGGGCCCGAAGGTCCTCGATCGTGTTGGCGAGCTGCGAACGGAGACCCGTCTCGTTCGCCCGCGCCGACTCCAGCTCCGACTGCAGGGCGAGCAGCTGCTGCTCCTGAGCACGGTACGAGGTCATGAGGTCGTCGTACTGCTGCTGCTGCACGCAGCCCGGAAGGCTGCTGGCGGCGGCCAGGAGGACGACAGCGACGATCGCAAACCGCATGGACATGGAGGATCTCCGACGGCGAAGGGCTGAACGCGGACTCGGGGTCCGCCAAAGACCGCTAGTGTACCGGAAGACACGCCCCGCGGCTGGCGGTGGCCACTCCCGTTCCCTCGCATCGGCCGATCCCACGACCACGCATGAATCGTGCACGCCGATTGATCCACGCCCCGCTCGTGGCTGACGCCGAGAGCGTCCTCTCCATGCCCGGCGCGGTGCTCCTCGAACACGATCGAATCGTGGCGGCCGGTTCCCCGGAGTCGATCGGGCAGCCCGAGGACGCCGAGGTGACGGTGCTCGAAAACGAAGCGGTCCTGCCCGGGCTTGTGAATGCGCACACGCATCTCGACCTCAGCCACATTGGTCCGGTCCCGTTCGGCGGGAGCTTCACGGGCTGGATCGAGCTGGTGCGTCAGCGTCGAGCCGTCGAGGCGACGGCGATCGCGGCCGCGACGGACCACGGCATCGCCTTGGCGCTGGCCGGTGGGTGCGCCGCCGTCGGCGACGTCGCGGGGGTGGGCTCGACCGTGCCGCTGGCGCGCCTGCGTGCCGCGGCGATCGGCGGCGTGTCCTTCCTCGAGTGCTTCGGACTCGGATCGAAGCAGGAGCGGACCGTCGAGTTCCTGCAACAGGCCGTCGGGTCGATTCCGCTCGACCGCGACGGCGTGCGACTGGGCCTGCAGCCCCACTCGCCGTACTCGTGCGGCCCGGCGGTGTTTGCCGCGGCGGCCCGGCTCGCGGCGGCTCACAACCTCCCCATCTGCACGCATCTGGCGGAAACCCTGGAGGAACTCGAGTTTGTCCGAGCAGGAACCGGGCCGCTGGCGGAGATGCTTCGAGGCTTCGGCGCCTGGGAACCCGGGGTGGGGGGCCAGGGCGACCATCCGGTCGCCATCCTGGCGGAGGTGCTGGCCGCGATCCCATTCCTCTTGGCGCATGTCAACTACGCCGGTCCGCGGGAGTTCGCGACCTTGGCGGCATGCGGGGCGCGGGTGGTCTACTGCCCGCGGGCATCCGCCTACTTCGGCCATGCCGGCCATCCGTACCGCGAACTCCTCGCGGCCGGAATCGAGGTGGCCCTCGGGACCGACAGCCTCCTTTGTCTCGACACGCCCGATCGTCTCGGCACCCTCGACGAGATGCGCTTCCTCCACCGCCGGGACGGAACGGACCCCAGGCTGCTGCTTCGCATGGCGACGACGGCGGGGGCCCGCGCCTTGGGACTGGCGGCGGATTCGTTCACGCTCCGCCCCGGACGGCCGGCCGGCGTTCTCGCGGTGCCGATTGCAAACCCGGCCGAGTCGCCCCACGCAACCTTGGCGGCGGTGCTCCGCGGCGACCGACCGCCGCGCTGGGTGCTGCCTCCTGGGCGGCCGGCGTGCCTCCCCGATCAAGCGGCGGTCGTCCCGGACGGTTTCACGGCGTAGCATCGAGGCTCGTATGAACTCGACACCCGACCCAGATCTCCGCAACGTCGCCATCATCGCGCACGTCGATCACGGCAAGACCACGCTGGTGGATGCGATGCTGCGCCAGTCGGGCACGCTCCGCGACGCGGATGCCGCCGGCGACCTCATCATGGATTCGAATCCCCTGGAGCGCGAACGGGGGATCACGATCCTGTCCAAGAACTGCGCTGTCGCGTACACGATCAAGCGCGGTCCCCGCGCAGGACGATCGTGCCGGGTGAACATCGTGGACACGCCGGGGCACGCCGACTTCGGCGGAGAGGTCGAGCGCGTGCTGCGCATGGCGGACGGTGCCCTCCTGCTGGTGGATGCCATGGACGGGCCCATGCCGCAGACGCGGTTCGTGCTCGGCAAGGCGCTCGAGCTGGGGCTCCGGCTGGTCATCGTGGTGAACAAGTGCGACCGTCCCGAGGCGCGTCCGCAGGCGGTGGTCGACGAGGTGTTCGATCTGCTGATCGATCTCGGCGCCGGCGACGAGGCGCTCGACTTTCCGATCGTCTACGCGTCCGCCCGCAACGGATGGGCGGGCCACAGTCCGACCGAGCATCCCGACGACGTGGACGAGCTCTTCGACACGATCCTCCAGCACGTGTCCGCGCCGACCGGCGATCTCGACGCGCCGCTGCGCCTGCTGGTGACCACGCTGGACTGGTCGGAGTATGTCGGACGCATCGCGATCGGGCGCGTCTTCTCCGGGCGGGCCAAGCCCGGCACGCCGGTCGTGCTGTGCAAGGCGGACGGGAGCCTCCAGCGGGCCCGCATCGCGAAGGTGCTCCGATTCGTCGGGCTCGGGCGCACCGAGTCCGAAGGCGTCCTCGCCGGCGACCTCTGCGCGATCGAAGGCCTGCCGACGATCGACATCGGCGACACGATCGCCAGTCCCGACGATCCGCGTCCGCTTCCGCGGGTGCACGTCGACGAGCCCACGCTGCACATGGTCTTCCGGATCAACGACGGTCCGTTCGGCGGGCGCGAGGGACGCTTTGTGACCAGCCGGCAGATCCGCGACCGGCTCCATCGCGAGTTGGAGAGCAACGTGGCCCTGCGGGTCGCTCCCGGCGACACGGCGGAGGAGTTCCGCGTGTCGGGCCGCGGCCTGCTTCACCTCGGCGTGCTCCTCGAGAACATGCGCCGCGAGGGCTACGAGCTCACGGTTGGCCGGCCGGAGGTGATCGAGCGCGAAATCGACGGCGTTCGCTGCGAGCCGATCGAGCGCCTGAGCCTCGACGTCTCCAGCAGCGCCATGGGCCCCGCCCTCGAGCTGCTCGGCCAGCGGGCGGGGGAGGTGCTCAAGATGGAGGCGCGGGGCGAGCGCATGCACATCGAGGCGGAGATTCCTGCCCGCGGCCTGATCGGCCTGCGGACGCGGCTCCTCAACTCGACCGGCGGCGACGCCATCATGCACCACACCTTCGCCAAGTACGCGCCCGTCCGCGGCAACGTGGACCGCAAGCGGCAGAACGGCGTGATGGTGTCGATCGAGGCGGGCACCGCGACCGCCTACGCGATCGAAGGGCTCTCCGACCGCGGCTTCACCTTCGTGCGGCCCACGGATCCCGTCTACGAGGGCATGCTGGTCGGCGAGCACAACCGCGAGAACGATCTCGGCGTGAACATCGTCCGCACCAAGCAGCTCTCGAACTTCCGCGAGACGAGCAAGGACCAGACGGTCGTCCTGAAGCCGCCGCGGATCATGAGCCTCGAGGCGGCGCTCGAGTACATCGACGACGACGAGCTCGTCGAGATCACCCCCACGAGCGTGCGCATGCGCAAGCGCCTCCTCAAGGAGGCCGACCGCAAGCGCGCCGACCGCGCGGCGCGGGACCGGGAAGCGGCGGGGGTGTGAGGGGCCAGGCATCAAGGCATCAAGGCATCGAGGCATCGAGGGTTCCGGTGTCGGGTGCCACGGCCGTATCGGCCGTGCCGACCCTGCACTCGCCAACGTTCGCACGGCCAAGATGGCCGTGGCACCCGCCCCCTCATCGCCTCGATGCCTCGATGCCTCGATGCCCTGCTGCCCTGATGCCTTGATGCCTTGATGCCTTGATGCCCTGTCCAACGCTACCATCTCTCCCCATGCCCACCCTCGTCCAGAAGTTCGGCGGCTCGAGCGTCGCCAACGCCGAGCGCATCCGTCGGTGTGCCGAGCGGGTGGCCGCGGCGCGGGCCGATGGACACGATGTGGTGGTGGTCGTCTCCGCCATGGGCGACGCCACCGACGATCTCATCGAGCTCGCGGCAACGGTCAACGACCAGCCCAGCAAGCGCGAGATGGACATGCTGATGTCCACCGGCGAACAGGTGAGCACCGCCATGATGGCGATGTGCCTGCACGCGATGGGGGTGGACGCCGTCAGCATGACGGGCTGGCAGCTCGGCATCCGCACCACGAGTGCCCATCGCAGCGCCCGGATTCTCTCGATCGACGCCGAGCGGATGCGTCGCGAGCTGCGGAGCGGAAGGGTCGTGGTGGCCGCGGGCTTCCAGGGCGTCACCGATGCCGGAGAGGTCACGACGCTCGGCCGCGGCGGTTCCGACACGACCGCCGTGGCGCTCGCCGCGGCACTCGACGTCGCCAAGCAGGGCGGAATGTGCGAGATCTTCACCGACGTGGACGGGGTGTACACCGCCGATCCGCGCCTGGTGCCGACCGCCCGCAAGGTGCCGCAGATCAGCTACGAGGAGATGCTGGAGCTCGCCGCGCTCGGGGCCGGGGTCATGCACGCCCGCGCCGTCATGTTCGGCGAGAAGTACGGCGTCCCCATTCACGTTCGACACAGCCAGCGCCCCGACACGGGCACGATGATCATCGAGGAGAACGCCGCCATGGAGGAAAACCCCGTCGTTGGAGCCGCGCTCAAGGCCGACCTCGGCCGCGTCAGCCTGCGCCGCATCCCGAACACGACCGGCGTCCAGGGCTCGATCTTCGCCGCGTTCGCGGCGGCGAACGTCATGGTGGACGACATCATGCAGACGGAGCTCGGCGACATGGCGAACATCTCGTTCACCGTCGAGCACAGCGACCTCGCCGACGTGAAGATCGCGGCCAGCAAGGTGCTCGAGGAGCTGGGGAAGGGCGAACTCGCGGTCGAGATCGGCTTGGCCAAGGTGTCCGCCGTTGGCGCCGGCATGAAGAGCCACACCGGCGTGGCATCGACCATGTTCCACGCGCTCGGGGCCGCGGGAATCCCGATCCAGAACATCACCACCAGCGAGATCAAGATCTCCTGCATCGTCCCCAAGGAGCACGGCAAGGCGGCGCTCCAGGTGGTGCACGACGCCTTCGGTCTCGGCCAAGCGGGCGGCGGCGTGGGCAGCGTCAGCAAGTCCGCAAGCGGCGCGTAGCCGCGGACGCTCGGAACGGGCATGTTGGCGAGGGCATGTCTCGCCGCATCGGAGCGCGGGCTCAAGCTGCCGTTCGAACCGTTATCGGAAGGCACCGGCGCAATCCGTACAGAGAGTGGTTTCATCGCCCCTCGCCGATGCATTACGATCGCAAGCCGAGGAAGCCGCCGATCCGGGCGGATCGGGTCTTGTCGCGCGTGATCCACGACGCGGCAGGCCGGGCTCGGCTTCCGTCGTCTTCTGGTGAGGAGTTGGACACGTGAACACGACCCGCCTGCTGTGGAGCGGCCTTGTCGCCGCCCTGATCTCTGCCCTTCCAGCCATTGCGGACACGAAGACCTGGGACGGCGGTGCCGCCACCGCCAACTGGGGCGACGATGCGAACTGGAATCCGGATGGCGTGCCGGGACCTGCGGACGACGTCGTGATCGACGTCCCCGGACGGTTGGCCGTGACCTACGCCGGAATCACCAGCGAAATCGCGAGCCTCGCGCTCGCCAACGAACTTTCCATCGCCAGCGGCAGCCTGACGGTTGCGGGCGCCTCGTCGGTGTCGGGGACGCTGAACCTGAACAACGGCACGCTCGTGCTCGACGGAGAGCTCACCGCGGACGGCACGTGCAACTGGTCAGCGGGAACGCTCGCGGGAGCCGGCGGGCTGACGGTCTCCAGCCTCGGCAGCGTGTCGTTCCTCAGCGGTTCACGAATCCTCCAGACGATCCTGCGGAACGAGGGCAGCGCCGTCTGGTCGGCGGGTTCCTTCAACTTCTCCAACGGGACGTTCGAGAACATCGGCACGTTGTTGGCAAGCTCGAGCGTCACGCTGAGCGCGTTCGGCGGCGCTCCGGCGGGATCCGTCAACCTCTTCGACAACCAGGGGACCTTCGTGAAGGAGGGGACGGGGGTCTGCCAGTTCACGACATCCTCGAGCGCGCTTCCCTTCGTGACCACGGGCAGCATCGACGTCCAGGAGGGCGTGCTGCGCCTCAGTAGCGGCGGCGCCATCGATGGCTCCGTGACCACGGCGCCGGGCTCGAGCTTCGAGATGACCGGCACGTTCGACTACGGGCCTCTCGCGGACCTCCAGATCGGCGGCGACCTGGTCTTCAGCAGCGTGTCGGGAGCCTACGACCCCGACCTGGCCGTTGACGGCGAACTGAGACTGTCCGGCGGCAGCATGACCTTCGGCGGCGCCGTGTCGGCTGGCACGCTGGTCGTGCAGACCGGCACGCACACCTTCGACGGGTCGATCGCCAGCGCCGACATCGAGCTCAACGGCGGAAGCATCCAGGGCTCGGCCGACATCGTGATATCCGACCTGGGCACGTGGGCGAGCACGGTCGTCGGCGGCACCGGACAGTTCGTCGTGGCGCGTGGAGCCACGCTGGCACTGGCCTCGGGCACCCACTCCCTGCAGCGCAACATGGTGAACCACGGGCAGTTGAACTGGGACGGCGGTTCGCTCGTCTTCGGCAACGCCTCCTTCACGAACCTCGGGTCCCTGGTCGCTTCGAGCAACACCACGCTGAGCGCCTTCGGCGGACCTCCCGGCGGTGCGAGCAACCTCTTCGACAACCAGGGCTCCTTCGTCAAGAAGGGCGCCGGCACCTGTCAGTTCACGACGTCGAGCTCGGCGCTCCCGGTGCATCACTCGGGCACGCTGGAGGTGACCGCGGGAACGCTGCGGATCGCCTCGGGCGGAACCGTCGACGCTCCCATCGACGCGACCGGGGCCAACGAGGTGGAGTTCTCCGGGGTCTTCACCTTCGCATCGGACGCCATCGTGACCGGCGATCCCGACCTCTTCTACAACGCCGTTACGGCAGCCGTTCCGGGACCGGTGGCCACAACCGGCCTGCTCCAGCTCAGTGGGGGCGCCGTGGTCTTCGAGAACACGATCGAGTGCGGGGCGTTCCTTCTGACCAGCGGCAACCACACCTTCAACGGCTCGCTCGCGAGCGGCAACCTCCAGTTCAACGGCGGCTCCTTCGACGGCACGGCAGACGTCTTGGTGAGCCAATCGGGCAGCTGGGCCAGCACCGTGATGGGCGGCACCGGGGTCTTCACGGTCCTCGCGAGCGGCGAGCTCGACCTGGGCGCCGGAACGCACGCGCTCCAGCGGGACCTGATCAACGAGGGCTTGATGAACTGGACCGGGGGCTCGATCGTGTTCTCGAACGCCACGCTCACGAACCTCGGCACGATCCACGCGTCCAGCACCGGAAGCCTCTCGGCGTTCGGCGGGCCGCCCGGCGGCGCCGTCAACCTCTTCGACAACCAGGGCGCCTTCCTCAAGGAGGGCAGCGGTGTGTGCCAGATCACAGTCTCCAGTTCGGCACTTCCGATCCAGCACACCGGAACGATGGAGGTGACCGGAGGCACATTGCGCCTGGCGTCCGGTGGGATGCTGGACGCAGCGATCAACGCCGCGGGCGCCGAGGAAGTCGAGTTCGCCGGGACGTTCGACTTCACGACCGACGCGGTTGTCCTCGGCGATCCCGACATCTTCTTCAACGGGGCGACGGCGACGGTTCCGGCGGCGGTGGCCACCGTCGGACAGCTTCGGCTGAACGGCGGCGCCGTGGTCTTCGACGGCACCGTCGACTGCAGCATCCTGCTGGTCAACAGCGGCAGCCACGTGATCAACGGCGAATGCTCGAGCGCGGATCTCCAACTCCTTGGCGGCGCGGTGGCCGGCGCCGCCGACCTCGTGGTGAGCCAGTCCGGCACCTGGACCAGCACGAACCTCGGCGGCACGGGGGCGCTGATCGTCGACCAGGGTGCGGTGCTCGACCTTCCGAACGGAGTCCATTCGCTCCAGCGCGACTTCGTCAACAGCGGCAATGTGAACTGGACGGGCGGCTCGCTCGTCGTCTCGAACGCCACCGTCACGAACGCGGGCACGTTCCTGGTCGCCTCCGACCAGACGCTCTCCGCGATCGGCGGGTCGCCGGGCGGCGCCGTGAACCTGTTCAGCAACCTGGGACTCTTCCGCAAGGAGGGCGGGGGTCTGTGCCAGGTCGTCACCTCGAGCTCCGCACTGCCGTTTGCGAACGAGGGCCTCGTCGAGGCGGCCGAAGGCACGCTGCGGCTCTCCAGCGGGTTGGTGAACTTCGAGTCCGGCACCCTCACCGCCGGCACCTTCCACATCCAATCGGTGTTCGAGTTCAGCGATGGTCCGCTCACGACCTTGGCGGCGCATCTCATCCTCGACGGTCCGGACGCCTCCGTGAACAGCCCGCAGGGCAATGATCTCCTGGGATCGATCGCGGCCGTGGTGGGGGGCGGCACGCTCGAACTCCGTCACGATCGGACGCAGGCCCTGGACGGGAACCTCCAGAACGACGGCACGGTGACCATCGACAAGACGAGCGCCGTGCAGATCGCGGCCGACTACGGACAGGGGCCGGATGGCACGTTCGCCATCGTGTTCGGACTGGACGGTCGCGGCGGCACCACGTTCGGACACGCCACGGTTGGCGGGACCGCCACCCTGGACGGACTCGTTCAGGCGACGCAGGCCGACGGACTCGTCCCGGCGAACTGCGACCAGTTCGACATCGTGGTGGCCGGCTCGCTCGAACCGGCATTCAGCGCCACCGATCTTCCGCCGGTCTCGATGTTCCCGGTGTGGACCGTGGCCTACGACCGAACCACCGCCACGCTCATCTTCGTCGACGTGGATCTCAACGACGACGACCTCGTGGACGGATCCGATCTTGGTCTGCTCCTCGCCGCCTGGGGCAATGGTGGCGTGCCGGAGGATCTCAACTGCGACGGCACGGTGAACGGCGCGGATCTCGGCATCCTGCTCGGAACGTGGGGGGCGGCACCGCCGCGCTGAGGCTCCGGGCCGATGATCCTGAAGGGTGTCGGTCCACCCGCCGCCGGGGCCGGGAGGCGCTCCTGTCGTATCCTCCTCGCGTTGTTCGGGGCCGCGGGCCGAAGCGCCTGCGGACTTCGCCTGCCCGTTCCCGCCCAACCGCAGAGGATCGGTCGATGCCCAGTCTCCCACCCAACCGCCGGAGGCGGATCGGCCCGGCCCTCGTCGTCGTCATCGCGGCGGAGCTCGTCCTGGCCGGCACCCTCTGGTTCGCATGGTCGGCGCCCGAGCGCGAAGCAGGACCGTTCGTGATCGCATCGACACCGATCGATCCGCGCGACGGCGCCACCACGGTGCTCGCCCCGGTGGCCCGACTGGACGCGATCCACAACCTGGTGGTGCGCTGGCCGCACGCGCTCGAGGGCACCGACGATCGGTCCGTGGCCCTGGACTGGCGCGTCGATGCCCAAGGACTCCACATCGACGGCCAGGCGACGGTTCCGGCACATCTCGCGCCCGCAGCCCCCTTTCCGGGGACCCCGATCGGCGCCTACGGCATCAGCGCCGGCACGCCGTGCGAGGTTGCGGTGATCGTGCGCGACATTGCAAACGCCGATCTGGGCGGGGGACCTGTCCTCGAGGTCGTCGTGAACCCGGCGTCGTGGTCCGCGGCGCGCGACCGCACGAGCGCTTGGAGCGTCCCGGTGACGCTCGTCGCGACCGCACTCATGCTGGTGCTGCTGTTTGGCGCGGGGGTGGGTGTCCTGCTGTTGGAGCGCAGACGCCGGTGGCGGGAGCACACCGGCGCGTGCGTGGCATGTGGGCATCCGCTGGCGGGGGGCGACCGGTGCCCGGAGTGCGGAGTCGAGCGGGGCGAAGTGGCGTCATCGAGGGCCCCGCAGCGCTGACGTCGCTCTCCCCGTATCCTTCAGCAGTCCGACGCCCGCGCGAACCGATGATCGTTCGGAACGTTGGCGGCGCCCGCTCGGCCTCGCCCCAGGAGCCGATCCATGGCCTTTGCCCATTTCATCAATGGTCGTCCGATCCAGTCCGGAGGCGGACCGTGCCTCGAGAACCTGGATCCCGCCTCGGGGGAACGGCTGGGCGACGTTCCGTTGGAGTCGCTCCGGGAGGCCGATGACGCGGTCGAGGCCGCCCGCCAAGCTTTCCCCGAGTGGGCGGCGACACCGGTGGGGGACCGCTGCCAGCACCTCTTCCGCTTCAAGCAGATCCTGGAACGGGAGTTCGAACCCCTGGCGGAAATGATCGTCACGGAGCACGGCAAGACCCTGGCCGAGGCCCGCGGCGACGTGCGGCGCGGCATCGACTGTGTCGAGTTCGCCTGCGGCGCGCCCACCTTGATGATGGGCCGCTCCCTGCCGCAGATCGCCCGCTCGAGTTCGTTCTGCCGCACGGAGGACGAAGGCGGGGTCGGGCTCGACAGCGCCGCCGATCGCGTGCCGCTCGGCGTGTGCGTGGGCATCACGCCCTTCAACTTCCCGATCATGGTGCCCCTCTGGATGTGGCCGATGGCGGTCGCGTGCGGCAACACCTTCGTGCTCAAGCCGTCGGAGAAGGTCTCGCGCTGCGCGGCGCGGGAGATCGAGCTCGCGCACGAGGCGGGCTTCCCACCCGGCGTCCTCAACATGGTGAGCGGCGGTCCGGCCGTGGTGGATCGGCTCCTCGAGCATCCCGACGTGAAGGCGGTGTCCTTCGTCGGCTCGACCAGAGTGGCCCGACACATCTACGCGACGGCCGCGGCGCACGGCAAGCGTGCGCAGTGCATGGCCGGGGCCAAGAACCACATGGTCATCATGCCCGACGCCAACCGTGCCGCCGCGGTGGACGGCGTGATCGGCTCCGCGTTCGGCAACACCGGCCAGCGCTGCCTCGCCGGCTCGGTCGCGGTCCTGGTCGGCGCAGCCGCCGAGTGGTTCGTGCCCGCGCTCCTCGATGCGGCCCGCGCGATCCGCGTCGATCGCGGCGATGTCCCCGGCTGCGGCATGGGACCGCTCATCGACGACGCGGCGCGGCAACGCGTGCTGGCCGCGATCGTCGCGGGGATCGAGGACGGGGCGACGCTCCTTCTCG
>JAGQOG010000357.1 GCA_020427695.1 Phycisphaerales bacterium | reverse complement strand
TCAGCGCCAGCCGGCAAAGCCGGCGCAAACTACCCAGCAACAATCCGCTCCACGTCGTCGCCGCTTAACCACGGCAACGACTCCAGCCGCCGTCGCAGGCTGGCGGGGAAGGGGCGGCCTTCGCGCTCGTGGCGTGGACGGCTCTTCCAGCGCCGATGCACCCAGAGGTACTGCTCCGGCACGTCGCGCACCATCTGTTCCATCGCGCGGTTGTACCGGGCCGTGATGTAGAACAGTGGATCGGGCTGGTCGGCCCAATCCTCCGGGTGGATGATGTCGGTGCACTCCAGGCGGAAGCGGAACCGCTCGTCCTCGCGGGCGGCGTAGCCGCAGACGACCGGCACCTCGTGCCGCATCGCCAAGAGGCCGATCGACTTGTAGCTCGACGCCAGGCGTCCGAAGAAGGGCACGAACAGGCCGTCGTCGCCCGCGTTCTGGTCGGCGATGAAGGCGACGCGCCCTCCGCTCTCCAGGATCTCCTGGAGCACCGGCGTCGCGCCCCACTTGGTCACCACCTGGAGGCCTCGGGCTTCGCGCAGCGACAGGAGCCAGTCGTTGATGAGGGGGTTGTCCAACGGGCGGGCGATGGCGGCGAGTCGCAGGCCGATCGTCGCCAGGACCATGCCCAGCACCTCCCAGTTGCCCACGTGGCCCGTGATGAAGATCGCCGGCCGATCGTGCAGCAGCAGGTCGAGGCCCGGGCCGATCGAGCCCAGCTCGACGTAGGTCGGCCAGGAATCGACACTGATCAGCCTCGGCATGACGAGGCTGTCCACGGCGAACACCTGGAACATGTGCCGGATCGACCGATCGGCGATTCGGCGAACGTCCGCGCTGCTCAGGTTCGGCATCGACGCGGCGATGTTCGCCTCGGCGCGCTGCCGGCGGGCCACGCCCAGCCGTGCATAGAGCGAGCCGAACGCCGCCGCCGAGTGGAGATTCTGATCGACGTCGAAGCACTGCAGCACGCCTGCAACAGTGCGCAGGGCGGCGTACTCGGCGAGATGTCGGATCGAGGCAGCCATCGAGGACGCGAAGCCATTCGCCGCCCGGCGCCCGCGCCGGACGCGCTCAGCGGGCCGTCGTTCCGGTCAGGACCTCGAAGCGGTTCCAGTTGAGCACCGGGATCTGCGCCTCGCGGGCCTGCTTGAAGAGCTGGTCGTAGCGGTCGCGAGCCTCCCGCTGCTCCAAGTGGGTTCGGAACGTCACCTCGTCCGGATTGGATCCGAGCGGCGGCGGCATCGGCGGCTGCTCGCCGAGCACAAGGAAGTCGAGGTCGCCGGTGAGCTCGTCGCCGGTCACCACCTCGCCGCCCCAATCCTTCACCCGGTTGCGCACGAAGTCGGCGCCGGCTTCGGTCGGCCGGCCGTCGCCGGTCACGTCGAACTTGCCGTAGACGAGGAACTTGAACTTGTAGTCGGGATCGAAGACGGCGTTGGCGATGACGTTGTCCTTCACCACCGGTCGGCCCGGCGAAACCCGGGTGAGGCGCGCGGTGGAGGTCGTCTCGTCGACCTTGGTCACCTGGATGCTGGCCTTGCCGCGCGGCGTACCGGTGCCGTCGTCCACCTGGATGGAGTTGGCATCGTCGAAGATCTCGAAGGTCATCCCGGGCACGACCCGCTGCTTCCGGCCGAGATTGATGTACACCTGGTCGTTGCCCACGATGTCCACGATCCG
Organism: Phycisphaerales bacterium; assembly: GCA_020427695.1. Taxonomy (GTDB): domain Bacteria; phylum Planctomycetota; class Phycisphaerae; order Phycisphaerales; family SM1A02; genus JAGQOG01. The sequence goes on along the minus strand of JAGQOG010000357.1, from coordinate 26,000 downwards.
CCCGTCAACAAGCTCGGCGGGGTTGCGGGGCTTGACGCGGATCGCATCGACGATGCGCTGGAGCTCGTTGAGCCGCGACGACTTGACGGTGTTGTCCTGCCGCAGGGCGTCGTTGTCGCGCTGGAGGTCGGCGATGCGCTGGCGCGACTCGTCCTCGAGCTGGAGGCGGGATTGCTCGAGCAGCTCCTTGGTCTTGGCGAAGTCCGCCTGGTAGTCCTTCGCGGCCTGCTCGTAGGTCGCGATCGACCCGCGAACGGCGTCGAGCTCCTTGCGATGCTCCTCGTCCTGCTGGGCGAGTTGGCTCTTCTGCTCATCGACCTGCTTGGCGAGGTCGGCGATGCGGTTGTTCAGGCTGGTGATCTCGTTGGCCTTGGTCTGATTCTGCCGTCGCAGGTCGGCCACGACGTTCCGGACCACCTCGCCCTCGGCCATGCCGAGATCGGTCTGGAGCTGGGTCGGCGTCGCCGACCGATTGCCGCTCACGAACGCGTTCAGGTCGCCGAGTTGGGTGGTGAGGTAGCCGTAGACGGACTGCCGCTGCGATCCGGCCGCGCCTTCGATGGCCTTGGCCTCCTCGCCCGCCCGCTGATCGGGACGAACGTAGATCGCCAACTCCGATTCCGCTTTCGCCCTCTTCTCGACCGCTTCGGTCTTTCCGGCGTAGAAGACGATGGTCAGAACCAGTAGGAAGACGGTGCTCAGCACGAACACCACCAACCCGACGATGACACCCGTGCCGCCTGAGCGCATGGCCATGCGGAAAATCTCCTAAGGGGGCTTCCGCGAGGCGGGCGGAACCCGAACGGAGAAGTGTTGCGGAACGTGGGGATGCCGTCAAGGCGGGCCCGGCCGGAAGCGCGTCGGGGCGGCCCGCCGCGCGGCCCCCGCACACTATCCCTTGGTCGCACGCATGGCCTCGGCGACGGTGGTGACACCCTCCCGGACCTTCTCCAAGGCGGCGTCGCGCAGCAGGTTCAGCTCGCCGTCCGCCTGGGCCGCGACGGCCAGTTGGCTGGCATTGGCTCGCTCCATGACCATCTCCCGCGTGCGCTCGGTCATGCGCAGGAGCTCGTAGACGCCGAACCGCCCTCGGTAGCCGGTTCCGCGACACTCGCGGCAGCCGGCTCCCTCCTGCAGCACGAGTCCGGGTTCGTCGCGCATCTCCGGCGGGAGCTCGTGGGGCTGGGCTTCGTGGAGCCGGCGGCAGTGGACGCAGATGCGCCGCAGGAGGCGCTGGGCCATGATCCCCTCCACCGACGAAGCGACCAGGAAGGGCTCGACACCCATGTCCAGCAGACGGGTCGTTGCGCCGGCCGCGTCGTTGGTGTGCAGGGTGGAGAACACCAGGTGTCCCGTGAGCGACGCCTGAACCGCCGCGTCCGCCGTTTCGCGGTCGCGGATCTCACCGATCATGATGATGTCCGGATCGTGGCGCAGGATCGCCCGGAGGCCCGAGGCGAAGTCGAGGCCGACCTGGTGGTTCACCTGGATCTGGTTCACCCCGTCGACGTGGTACTCGACGGGATCCTCCACCGTGATCGCCTTGACCTCGTCGCTGACGATCCGGCGCAGCGACGCGTAGAGCGTCGTGGACTTGCCCGAGCCCGTGGGGCCCGTCACGAGCAGAATGCCGTGCGGCCGGCGGATGAGGTCGTCCCAGCGCACGAGGATCGGCTGGGGCATCCCCAGCTCCTCGAGCCCCATCAGCACCGCGGACTTGCTCAGGATGCGCAGAACCACCCCTTCGCCGTGGAGCATCGGGATGATCGAGAGGCGCAGATCGTACTCCTCCCCGCGCTGGCGGAGGGTGATGCGACCGTCCTGGGGTTTGCGCTTCTCCGCGATGTTGAGGTTCGACATGATCTTCAGCCGGCTCACGATCGCGTTGCGGAACCGGTTCACGGTGGGGGGGACGCCCGCCTGGCTGAGCACGCCGTCGATCCGGTAGCGGATGGCGAGCATGTGCTCGTAGGGCTCGATGTGCACGTCGGTGGCGCGCTCGCGGATGGCTTCCACCAGAAGATCGTTCACGAGCTTGACGACGCTCGCCTCGTGCGCCTGTTCCGCCTCGTCCGACTCCGCCGCCGACACCGCCGCCGCGGTCGGGGTGTCGCCCGCACCGAGCGCGTCGAGCGTGTCGCCGGCGACGCCGTAGTGCTGACGGATGAACTTGGCCAGATCGCGCTCGTCCGCGAGGGCCAGCTCGATCGACATGCCGGTGAACATCTGAAGCTCGTCGATGGCGCCCAGCTCGAACGGATCGCAGGTCGCGACCCGCAACACGCCGTGTTCCCGCCCGATGGGGACGCACCGCTGCCGGAACACCAGCTTCGGCGGGAGCATGCGCAGAATCTCGTCCTCCACCTCGAGTCCGCCCAGGTCGACGACGGGCAGCGACAGTTGCTGGCCGATCGCGGCGAGCAGATCGCCGCTGCCAACCAGGCCCAGGCGGACCAGGGCGCGGTCGAGCCGCTCGCCCGTCCGTCGCTGCTCGGCGAGCGCCTCCGAGAGCTGCGGTTCGGAGATCAGTCCCTTCTCGACCAGGATGCTTCCGATGCCCATCGGTGGGTTGCCTCCCGTCCCGGACCGGCGGTCAGGACGCCGCACGTCCGGCACGAGGGGAGGATAGCCGCCGCTGCCGCCGCCGTTGGGAGGGAAGTTCGGCTGGACGCGAGCCACCCGCCGCGACGGGTCGCTACAGCGCGAGCTCCGACTCGATGCGCTGGCTCAGATCGTCGAGGAGCGCCGCGAGGTGTTCCCGGGCCGCCCGGTCGCGCAGGATCGAGAGGTCGTGCGCCGATGGCTCGGCCAGCACCTCGGCGAGGATCGTCTCGGCCTGGCGCACCGCGACGCGGTCGTCCGCCCGCAGGTGCTCTCGCGCTGCGGCCAGTCTCGCCAGGATTCCGTCGTACTCCGCGATCGACCGGATGCGGGCCACCGCTTCGTCGTCGGGCAGATCGGTGCGGGCCAGGCGCGACAGCAGCAGCGAGGCGGCGAACAGGGCGTCGGCATCCTCGAGCCCGGCCCCATTCGGGGCCGGCCCGCCGGCGGAAGCTCCGCTTGAAGTGTTGGCGTCGGAACCGTTCCGACTCGATCCGCTCGCGTTCGGCATGACGACCGCCCCGTGCGCCGCCGCATCCGAAGCGCTGAGCACGCCCGCCCACGCGTCGGCGCCAGGCTCCCAGGTCGACGGCAATGCGGACGAGGCGCGGGTGACACCGGCGCCCGGCGCCAAGTCGGACCGCGAGCCGGTGCGATCCGACGCTCGCCAGGCGGTGGCGGCGAAGGCAAGGGATGCGGCCGCAACGATCCATCCCAGCGCTCCGAACCAGCCTCGACGCGTCGGCGCCTGCGCTCGACTCGTCGCCGCCAGCACGCGGGCATGAAGGCCCGCGGGGACGGTCGAGTAGGCCGGCGATTGGGTCCACATCGAGCGGAGCTGCAGATCGACGGCCTCGTGCCGATCGAGCAGCGCCCGGCACGCCCGGCACGACGCCAGGTGTCGTTCCGCCCGCCGCCGCGTGTCGGCGTCGAGTTCGTCGTCCACGAGCCCGGCGAGCAGTCTGGTGATGTCCGTGCAGTCCATTTCGGCCATGGCTTCCTCCATGAGGCGGGCCTCCTTCCGCTACGCCTTCCGGTATCGACGGATGTCGAAGGTCGAGCGCTCGTCTTCGAGCCCCTCGACCTGTTCCAATGCTTCCAGCAGCGCCGCGCGGGCGCGATTGAGGCGACTCATCACCGTTCCGACCGGCACGCCCAGGTGCGTGGCGATCGCCTCGTAGCTCATCTCCTCCTGGCCCCGCAGCAGCAGGATGGCACGCTTGGGCTCGTCGAGCCGATCGAGCGCGGCGTGAAGCCGTCGCATCTCCTCGGTCGTGTTCGAGGGGGCCTCGGGCGTCGAGCGGTCCTGCAGGGCGCGGTCGTCTTCGAGGTCGGGCAAGGCGCGCGGGCGGCGGGTCCGGTTCAGAACGTTGATCGACAGGTTCGTGACCACTCGACGAAGCCACGAGCCATACGCCACTTGGCCCACCTCGGGCGGTTGGCGCCAGAGGCGAACAAACGCCTCCTGCACAACCTCTTCGGCGCGGTGTCGGTCGTGGCAGATGCCGAAGCTGAGGTTCAGCAGAGACGGTCCCAATCGGGCCATCCACTCTCGCAGCGACTTCTCGGACATGGCGCTGGACATGGGACGTGCTCGGACCTGCGTGCGGAAGGCGTCGTCCCGGCAGGGACACGCGGGGCCCGGTGCGCATTCCATCCGACCCGGCGATTCAGGGCTGTTGGGAGCGTGGCAGCGGTTGCACGCCGTAGCCTTGGGCCGCCGTTGCCTCGGGTCGATTGCGCCGGTCGAGCTTGGGGTCCACGTCGAGGAGCTGCGGAAGCAGCTCTCGACCGGGAAGGGGCAGCCGTTCCGGCTTCAAGACCGCGTACTCCGCCGTCCACCAGAGGTTCTCCTCCCAGCTCACCTCGTCGCCGAGCGACTCCCCCTGGAGGGCGACCAGTTCCGGCATGTCGTTGGGCACCCAGAAGAACAGGTTCCCTCCCAAGAGGATCTCCTTGGTGGCCCCGGCATCCGGTCCCGGTGGAACGAAACGAACGAAGCAGGTCCGGGGCCGCACCATGGTGCACGACCGGATGGTGCAGTTCGACACGCTGCCGAGCTCGATCGGCGTCTCGAGGCCGTCGAACATGCACTGCTCGATCGTCACCTCGCGGACCGCCGGCTTCGCGTCCGGCGCCGTGGACGTCTCGACCGAGGGGGTGGCATCCGGCGCGGGTTCCGATGACGCCGCTGGTGCCGCGCTTGGGGCAGCCCCCCGGCGCATCAGCGCCCGCGCGGAATCGAGTCCGGCGGCGACGCCGCTCCTCAGGCCGGTCTCGAACAGGCAGCGTTCCAGCCGAACCCCGACCGAGCCCTGTTCCACCGAGACGGCGCGCTCGTGCTCGAGCCGGTCGATGGGGACGAAGCGGCACCCGCGAAGGAAGACGTTGCGGCACCCCAGCAGGCGCACCGCTGCGCCGCCCCAGCCGTCGAAGCGGCACGTGTCGAGCACGAGCCCGTCGAGGCCTTCGGCAATGACCGCGTCACGGTCCGGTTCGCCCGACGTGCGCCGCACCATGACGCGTCGGAGCGTCACGTTGTTCGGTCGCGGTGTTGCGTCCTGCGTTCCCGCCGCCTTGTCGTCGGCACTCAGCACGATACCGGCGAACTTGGCACCCGTGATGAGAAGGTCTTGCAGCACAACATGATTCGGATTCCGCAGGACGAGTCCCCAGTTGTCCGCCACGATGATCGCCGGCCGGTTGGCGGTGGCCGCCATGCCCCGGATCGTGATCGGCAGGTCGGCTTCCCCGCGGAGCCCGTCGAGATTGGCAGGTCGATGGCGACCGGGCGCGAGGATGATCTCGTCGCCGGGACGAACCTGGTCCACCAGGAACTGCCACTCCTCGCCCGCGTTGACGATGTGCTGCGTCGCCGACGCAGGCCGCGCGCACAGGACAACAAACGCGAGGGCAAGCGCGGCGAGCAGAACCGGCCGGAGATGGAAGGAACGGTCGTGGACAGGCACGGGGTTGGCAATCCCGGAAGGGGGTGCTCCATTCAGCCATCGGCTGGCGACCGAGGGCACTTCGGCGGCTTTTGACGGCTCCCGCGAACTCACGCGGACGCCATCGCCGGACCGTCGTCGATGATATGGTCGATCGGTCCGGGAACATCGACCCGAAGGACGACCGCGGCGCAGTCCATCTCCAATCGAGCCGTGCCTGTCGCGGCGGGAACCAGGAGCGCTCGTCCGGGGATGGCGGGGATGCTTCCGTCGGGGGTCTCAACAGAGGCACGGCCTTCAAGCGTTACCAGAACGATCGGGCGTCCGCTGGTGGGCACGTCCAGTCGAGTCGGCCGAACGGCCACCAGGCGCTCGATGGAGAACGCGGGCGTGTCCACGAGTCGCTCCGTGCGGACATCGCCGGCGTCGATGGTGACGGGCTCGACCCGACGACGCGGCGGTGCGAAGTCCATGCAGGCGAGCGCCTCGTCGATGTGCAGCGGCCGATCGACTCTCCCCCAGTCGTACAGCCGGAAGGTGGTGTCGCTGGTGGTTTGGACCTCGGCCACCAGCACGCCTGCCCCCAGTGCGTGGCACGTTCCGCTGCGCAGATCGTGGCAGTCGCCGGGGCGAGCCGGAACCGCCTCCAACAGCTTCGGCACGGTTCCCGCGCGGAGGTGCTCGAGGAACGACTCTCGTGTCACATCGGGGCGCAGTCCCCGGTAGATCTGGGAGCCGGGATCGGCCTGAAGAACGATCCACGCTTCCGATTTCGGATGGGCGCCGGGGTGGGACTGCGCGTAGGCGGGAGTCGGATGCACCTGTACGGAGAGGTTCTCCCGCGCATCGAGCAGCTTCACCAACAAGGGGAATCGGTCGTCGGGACCAAGTTCCGCGGTGCCCATCCACGACGACCGGTCGGCCTCAAGAAGCTCGTGCAGCGTTTGCCCCCGCCACGGACCCGACTCGACCACCGAGCGGCCGTCCTCCACGGCTTCGGGAAGATCCGCCAACAACCAAGCCTCCCCGATGCGGGCATCGGGGGGAACGTCCAATCCAAATGCCTCCAAGCGCCGACCGCCCCAAACCCGGGACTTGAGAATCGGCGTCAGCACAACCGGCTGCACTCGCCTGTCCTCGGACATTGGTTTCAGAACACCATCCCCGAGATCCGGGTCTCGAAGGCGATCCGGCCATTGACGAAGCCCTGCGCATCGCAGGTGAAGCGCCGGGGCCGGAAGAGGACCTCCTTCACCACAAGAAAGAGCGTGTCACCCGGGACGACCTGGCCCCGGAAGCTGGTCTTGTCCACGTGGGTGAAGCCCAAGAACCGCTCCTCTGCCGTCTTCACCTTGAACAGGTAGCTGCTCAACTGGGCCGCGGCCTCGATCATCAGCACGCCGGGCATCAGCGGTCGGCCCGGGATGTGGCCGGGCACCCAGAACTCGTGCTCGGTGACCTCCTTGGCCCCGACGGCGGCGGATCGGTCTGGCGCCAGCCAAATGACCCGGTCCAGAAGCCGCATGAGGCCTCGGTGCGGGTTCAGTCGTTCGATCGCGGCCGCGTCGGCGACGGTGGCCTTGAGGTCGATCGCGGACAGGTCGATCAGTTCTTCCGATGCCAACGCGGGCACTCCGTCGCCGCCAACCTTCGCTGGCGGTCGTGTGAGGAGGGGACATGACGAGCGGACCCGCCGTCCTCCGCACGCAGGACGGAGGCGGAGCGTGGCAGAAGGGGCGGCCAGGGGCCGACCCGAATCACGCGGGGTCCGCCGAGGTCAGGGGGTAGGCTGATCCCGGGTCTGCAGGATCTGGGCCCGGAGGTCCTGGGCGGCCTTGCGGACGTCCTGCATGACCTTGCGGACCCGCGTTCCAGCGGCCTTGTTGCCGCCTTCGGCCTTCTTGACATCATCAGCAACTTCGGTCACGAGCTTCACAAGGCGTTCGTAGGCTTCCATGGTGGTCGACTCCTGGGTGCCCCAATGGTAGCGAGTTCGGGGCCGATGGGCAGGACGGGTCCGAAAATGCGGTTTCGGAAAGGGATGAACCCCGAATGGCGGGCGTGGCGGGTCGTTCCTCGGGCTCGCCATCTGGCCTGGATCCCCGAGGCCTACCAGCGGACGGCCTTCGCCAACTCGAGGCAGGAGCGGAAACTGGGGTGGGTGGCGTCCTGGAGCAGTTCGTACATGGCCGAAACCACCCCCGTGAGGACGACCCCCGCCGATTGCATCCGCTGGAGGGCGGGTCCGATCTGATCGCGTTGGCCCGACGAGATGGCGTCCGTGCACACGAAGCACTGCCGGCCAAGGCTCTGGAGATCCAGGGCGGTCTGGAGCACGCAGACGTGGGTTTCCACGCCGCACAGCAGGACGGTGGATCGACGCCACCGGTGCAGGAGATCGACCACCATGTCGATGGCGGCGCTGAACCGGGTCTTCTCGATTCGGGCGGCGGGATCGGTCATCGCCGCGGCGACCGAGTCCACGGTGCGGCCGAGGCCCTTCACATACTGCTCGGTCACGAGCGTGGGAATCCGCAGCTCGTTCGACATCCGGATGAGCAGCTCGCAGTTGAGGCAAACGCGGTCGCGGTCGACGATCGTGGGCATGAGACGCTCCTGCACGTCGATCACGAGCAGGACGGTGTCGTCGATGCGAAGCCGAGGGATGGGCATGCGGGAGAGGGAAGGAGGGATGTGGGGCCGGCGGGTCGAGTCGTCTACACGCGAAGTTCGGTCTTGGCGTCGAGGGAGGCCGCATAGCGTTGTCGGACCGGATCCACGACCTCGGCGATGAATCGATCCACCTGCTCGCCGGAGCGGCCAACGAACGCGCGGGGATCCAGCACAGCGCGAAGGTCGATGCCGGTGAACATCGGCTCTTCGGCAAGACGGGCGAGAAGATCGTTCGACGCTCCCTCGGACTTCATCCGTTCGGCCGCGGCCTGGCTGTGTCTCCGGATCACTTCGTGTGCATCCTGGCGATCGGCCCCGCGGGCGGCGGCCGCCATCATCAGGTTCTCGGTGCAGAGGAAGGGCATCTCGGCGTCGAGGTTCCGGCGCACGACCGCCTCGTGCACCACGAGCCCGGCGGCCACGTTGTGCATGATGTCAAGCGCGCCGTCGAGGGCCAGGAACGGCTCCGGCAGGCTCAGCCGTCGATTGGATGAATCGTCGAGTGTCCGCTCCATCCACTGCGTGGCCGCGGTCTGGAGGGGATTCTGCGCCATCGCGACCACGAAACGGGCCAGGCCCGTCGCCCGCTCGCACCGCATCGGATTGCGCTTGTACGCCATCGCACTGCTTCCGATCTGCTCGGCCTCGAACGGCTCCTCGACCTCGCGGAGGTTGGCGAGCAGGCGAAGATCGTTGCAGCACTTGTGCACGGCCGCCCCGGCGACCGCCAGGGCGTTCACGATCAGTGCATCGATCAGGCGTGGGTACGTCTGTCCGCTCACGGGGAGCACCGGACCGCGCCAGCCCAACTTGGCCACGAAGCGCCGCTCGAGGTCCTCGACGCGCTGCGGATCGCCGTCCACGAGGGCGAGAAAGGACGCTTGGGTTCCGGTCGCGCCGCGCAAGCCTCGAAGGGGGAGCGTTCGGCGCCGCGACTCGATCTCCTCGAGCGAAAGCGAGAAGTCCTGCGCCCAGGAGCAGGCGCGGCGCCCGACGGTGAGGGGCTGTGCCGGCTGGAAGTGGGTGAACCCGAGCGCGGGCAGGTCGCGCCACTTTCGGGCGAAGCTCCCCAACGCGTCGATCACGCGGGCCAGCTTGACGGCGACGAGGTCGAGGGCGTCGGCCAGGATGAGCAGGTCGGCGTTGCAGACGATGTCCTGGCTGGTCGCCCCCAAGTGGATGATGGCGCGGGCGGCGGGTGCCACCTCCCCCAGCGTGTGCACGTGCGCCATCACGTCGTGGCGGAGGCGCCGCTCGTGGATGGCGGCACGCTCGAAGTCGATGTCGTCCAGGTGCTCCCGGAGGGCCTCGATCTGTCCAGGCTGGATGGGCACGCCAACTTCCAGCTCGGCCTCGGCCAACGCGAGCCAGATCCGGCGCCACGTGCGGAACTTCCGTCGCGGAGACCAGATCCGCTGCATTTCCGGCGACGCATTCCGGGTCTCCAGCGGCGACCGATACCCGTCGTTGGAGTCGGAGACAGTCATGGTGTGCGGTATGCTCGGGAGGTCGGGCTGGCCCCGGCCCGGGACGGATTGGGATGCTAGCAGGAACCGCATCGGCCACCGTCGCGGACGGATCACCCGTGCAAGGAACGCACCGAATGTCGCCCGCAGGGCCAAGACGCACCAAGGACAAGCCGATTCGCCTCGCCGGAGGGGCGGCTGAAGCGCTGACCCCCTTGCGGGAGCAGCAGTTGCTTCAGGCCTGGCGGTCGGGACGCGCCGATGCCCTGGCGGAGCTCCTGCGCGGCTACCAGGGACGGATCTACGGCGTGTGTTACCGGATGCTCCGGAACCACGACGAAGCGACGGACCTGGCCCAGGACGCCCTCGTCAAGGTCCTCGAGGGCATCGACAGCTACAACGGTCGGTCCCAGTTGAGCACGTGGATCATCCGGGTGGCGATGAACTGCTGCCTGAGCCACCTCCGGAAACAGCGGCTCCGGCGACACGCCTCCCTAGACGAGGCCCGGGGGGCCGGGGACGGCTCCCGAACCGCGGAACCCTCGGCCGCCCTCCGCGTCCAACACGCCGAGGCCCGGGAGGCCTTGGTTCAGGCTCTGTCGCGGATCGATGCCGAGATGCGAGCCATCATCGTTCTTCGGGACATGCAGGATCTCGACTACCAGCAGATTGGGGAGATCCTGGGGGTTCCGGTGGGAACGGTGAAGTCAAGGCTGTTCCGGGCTCGGCTTGCCCTCCGGGAGGAGGTCGAGTCGATGCTGGGAGGGGAAGGTGTGTAGACCATCCGCGAACGGGACCCGCGGGCAACGCGTGCCGGGAGAGGGAAGCGTGTTCGAAGGGAAGGGATGACTCAGCGATGAACAACAACGGTGGGTGGGGCGAGGCCGGCCATAGCAGGCCGATGGGCGAATCGATGGAGCAAGGCGTGCGCGAGTCCGAACTGCTCGACCTGATCGAGGGGAACCTCGATCCGGTGGCGGCTCGCTCGGCGCGCGAGCGGCTGGCGCGGACGAGCCCCGAACTCGTTGCCGCGGTGGACCAGCTGCGTGCCGATCGCGACGCCTTGCGCTCGCTCGAAGCCGTGTCTCCCCCGCGCGACCTGGTCCTGGCCGTCGAACCGCTTCTGGCCCGCTCCATGCTTGTCGGGCGACGGACCCCGCCGTGGCAGCCAGGGCGCCGGGCCTGGGTCGTGGGTGCGTCGGCGGCGGCGGTATTGGGCCTCAGTGCCGGCGTTTGGATGGTGTCCGACGCGTTTCGCGGAAGCCCAAGCGGGCCGCCGCTCTCCGGACAGGCCAATCTGGCCGACAGGCCCGATCCAATCGATCAAACGGCGCCGGTGCTGATGGCTTCGGATCCGGCCGGCGAGCTGCACCACGCGGTGCCGTCGTCCCAGGGACGGCGCGCCTTCGACGCGCTGCTGGCCCAAGATGCGGCTTCGGCGTCCATCCCGGGTTCCACGACGGCGGATGTCGCCGGGTTTGCCATCGTGATCGAGTCGAACGATTCCGCGGCCACGCGCGAGCGCCTGATCGAGGCCCTGGCCGACTGCACGATTCCTTCGGCTCTGGTGCGCAACTTCAGCATCGAGGAAGCGGTCGAGTTCCAGCGGCGCTGGTCGCCCGACCTGAGCGGCACCGGGGCCACGGCGCCGCGGCTGGCCGACGCCGGCGGCGATCGTCGCGCCCTTCACCATCGGCTCGCGGATCATGCCCGGAACGCGGCGGCTCGAGCGCTGGCGGGCGGCGCGTCCGATGCCGACGCGCCGACGCTCGGCGAACAGCTCGCCGGTCGGCCGGCGGACGCGGCAACGCCCGAGACGCAGTTGGATCTCGCCGATCGCGGCTACGAACTCTCGGCAACCCTGGGGGCCGTCGATCTCCCCAAGGTTCTCGCACGGCTCTCGGAGGCAGGTCTGCAGGTACGACTGACCGAGTTGGGCGATGGATCGTCGTCCACCCGCGTCGACGGCTCGGCCTTGGGGGCATGGAGGCGTTGGAACGACGTGGCCTCGCGGGCGGCGCTGGATCCGACCGTGCGGGTCACGGTGCCGATGACCATTCAAGCCGCCGCCGGTTCGCCACATCGCGAACGCTGACCGGAAGGGGCGCCCTTTCGGGGTCGCCCGGCAGCACTCGCATCCCCACAACGCATCGCGGCCCGCTGCAAGCAGCGGGCCGCGTGCGTTCGATCGAACCGGTCGCGGCGCCGAGCCGGTCAGCGCGGACACGGTCCCCATGCGCCCAGCAGGATGCCGAGGTCGCTGCCATCGACATCGCCATCGCCGTTGAGATCGTTGTCCGGCGTTCCCCAGCTTCCCAGCAGGATGCCGAGGTCGCTGCCGTCGACGACGCCGTCGTCGTTGAGATCCCCGATGCACACCGGCGGAACGGCACAGGCGACGTTCGCCGCGCCGGGCGTGTCGTCGCCCACCGCGATGTCGAAGGGGCCGATGGTCCAGGTTCCATCAGGCGTGCAGCGGTAGATGTGGCCAGGCACGAACGTGTCGTCCGGACCAACCGGGGGGCCGTAGTAGCACTCGGTGCCGGTGGGCGGACTTCTCAGCTCCTCGACCAGCGAAACGATGTCCAGAACCGTGTCCCACGGTTCGATATCGAGCGTGCAGTCGTCATCGGTGTCCAGATCGTCGCCGTCGGCTCCGGTGAACCCGGAGACCAGGAGGTGCGTGACGTTGTCGCTGTTCTCGAAGTTGAGGTTTGTGACCAGGTCGGGGGTGCCGAGGGTGAACGTGGCTTCCGCGGCCACGAAGAAGCCCGAGGCGGGCACGGTCTGGCCGGTGAGATCGATCACCGCCTCGATCGTGCCACTGCCGCCGGCGCCGTCGCCGATGACGAGGTACGTCAGGCCGTCGAGGCTGGTACCGGGCTCGGCCACGAGCTCGAAGTACTCGTCGTCGTCGGTGCTGGGCTGGTCGATCCGGATCTCGTTGATGAGCACCTCGGGAAGGACCGCCTGCGGCTGGAGCTGGCCGCGGATCGCGCCGGCCGGGAAGGCACTGTTGTGGATGTTGACGTAGAAGCCCGGCGGATTGTTGAGGATCGTCGCCACGTTGGCGCCGGAGGTGGGCACGGAGTTCACCAGCGTGCCGGGTCCGCCGGTGGTCGCGACGCCGAGGCTGACCAGCACGCCGCCGTTGACGCCGGCAGCGCCGGTGTGGATGTGCATCATCGTGGGCGCGGCGATGTTGGAGTAGGCGATCGACCAGGACACGATGTTGGTCGCGTCGTCGATGCTCAGCGTGCCCGTTCCCAGGCCGTCGGGATCGCCGGGGTTGGGTACCTCCTGGTCGCCCGTCATGTTCAGGTCGAAGGTGTGGACAGTCGCGAACGCGCTGGTGGCCAGCGCGAGGGCCACCACGCCTCCGAGTGCAAACGGTCGTGCAGGTGAACGCATGGGTCTCTTCTCCTCGATAGGTGGAAACTCGTCCGAAGCGCGAGGAGACGCCGGCCACGCTGTCGCCATGGACGGCAGCGCACAACCGCGCGTTCTCCCCTGGCCTCCAGCGGGACACCGTGTCCGCATGGCCGTCGGCCTTCCCCTCCAGTCTCGCAGGGATCGGGTCCCGACGGAAGCCCGCATCGCCGGGATGGGCGCAAAGGTCGCGTTCAGAATCGCGTTGGGAGCTTCTCAGGCCGAGGGCGGTCGCGTCGAGGGGGACCTGCTGATACGCGGTTCTTCGCCACGGATCAGCCGTTCGATGTTCGTGCGGTGGCGCCAGGTGGTCAGGGCCGCGAGCGCCGAGGTCACGACGAGCAGCGGGATCGCCTCTCGCAGGCCCGCGAGCGGTCGGTCGGCGGTCGCCACCGCGAGCACCGCGGTGGTGATCGGAATGCTGACACCCGCCAGGATGCTCGCCACGGACATGTACCGGAGGGTCGCCAACAACCCTCCCCAGACCGCCAGGGCCACGAGGGCGGGCACCGTCAACACCGGCCACATCGCCAAGAGTGCCCCGAAGCCCGTGGCCACTCCCTTCCCGCCGCGGAAGCGGAGCCAGACTGGCGCGACATGGCCGGCGTACGTTGCGCACGCGATCGCGAGCCAGAGCCAGAGCGACGTCATGCCGATCTCTTCCGGGGTTCGTCCCCAGGTGCCGCCGAGCATGCCGGCGACCGCCACCGGCACACCACCCTTGGCGGCGTCGAGTACGAAGCAGGCAATGCCCAGGCGGCGCCCGAGGACCCGCCCGACGTTCGTTGCGCCGATGTTCCGCGAACCGTGTTCCCGGATGTCGATGCCTTTCATTCGACCCATCAGGAACCCGAAGGGAATGCTCCCAACGAGATAGGCGCCGAGTGCAGCGAGCCCCCAGGTCGTCCAGTCGATCATGACTTCTCCGTCGAGGTGGATGCGGGCCCGGGCGGCGCCGGCTCTTCCGCGGTGGCGCTGTGGGTTCTCCCGGCCAGGGTCAAGGTGACGAGCAAGGCGAGCTCGTACGTCGTTTGACCGCTGCGGTTGTAGCAGTCGAAGCCGGCGCCCACGGTCCACGCCACGAGAGCGGCGAGCGCACCCGCGGCGTAGATCGGGTCCTCACGATCGCGACTGGCCTGTCGGAGGGCGAGGATCAGGAGTCCCGCCAGGATCACGCCGCCGACGATGCCGTGCACGGCCAGCATGTGCAGGTAGACGGAGTGGGGATGGGCGATCACGATCCGTTCCTTCTCGGGCAGGACGAGCATGTCCGCCCGGTACGCTTGCGTCTCCTTCACGGCCGACACGAAGCCGCCGGCCCCCGTTCCGGCGATCGGTCGCGCGCGGAACTCCTGCCACGCCGCCTGCCACAGCCAAAGGCGAAGGCCGATCGAGGTCGTCACGTCAACGTGGGCCCACGAGTCCGAAGATTCGGTGACGCTCTCGGCGTATCGATCCTGGAAGCGCGGTGTCGCCAGCGCCACGATCCCGGCCAGCGCCGCGAGGATCGCAAGGGTCGTGACGCGTCGGCGCAGCGCCGGATGCCGAACCGCCAGCACCGCGAGCAGCACCGCGATTCCCGCCACGGCGCCGACCCACGGACCGCGGCTTCCGCTGAAGAAGAGTCCGGCCGCGGCGGACACCAAGGCGACGGAGGCCATCGCCCTCTTGCCGCCGCGCGTGACCAGCACCGCCGCGATCGCCCAGCAGAGGCCGATGGCGCAAGAGATCCCGGCCTGAATCGGGTTCAGGAGGCCCCCGAACCGGCCGGGATGAAGTTCCGTGTGCTCGGTGATCAACAGTCCCGCGCCGGACAAGGCTTGGGCTCCGTTGAGGAGGACGACGCCCACGAGGAACGCGGCCACCAGATAGCGCCCGCGACCGCACACCGGCCAAAGGATGAACGGCACGAGCACTGCCCGCATGGCCTTGAGCTCCCGGATTCCCTCGGCGACATCGGGAGACCAGAGCAGGGAGACCGCCTGCCATGCAGGCCAAGCCAGGAGGAACCAGACGATCGGCTGCCGGACGAGTGCGCGATAGGTCGGCATCGTCCGGGGCAGACGCAAGACCGCGAAGGCCGTCAGCGCCGCGAAGGCGATGTCGCGTGGAGCCGGCACCACCGGAATCAGGGCGACGAACAGGGCGGCCAGCGCGCAGTGAATGTGGAGCCCAAGCTGGGCTCGCGCCCCGTCTCCGACCGCCAGCGTCGGAGAGCCGCCCCCGCCGGGCAGTCTCCCGGGCACGCTGGCGCCGGAGAGCGGGCTCATCACGCGTTGCTCCTGGTGTCGCCGATCGGGCCGAAATGTCGTCGTTGGGCCAGCAGCAGGTGCTTCATCAGCGCACACGCCGCCATGCCCCCGGCTGCCAAGACGCCTCGCCAACCGTCGAGGAAGCCGCGCCGGAGGAGAAGCTGCTTCAGGAACGCGGCGGAAGGGCTGACCAGAATGCGGAAGATCGTGCCGCCCCGGCCGTCGTGGGCCGCGAGCACGCTCGCGTAGTTCAGGTGTCGGCGCAACATGTCGTCCATGTCGCGGAACGAGTCGTGGCGCAGATCGCCCGCCAGCCGCCGCGTGCCTCCGTCCACCACGATCGCCTCGTGGAGATCGCCGACCACCCGGCCCTCGCTCGTGCGGAACAGCCGCAGACGCCACTCGGGCTGGAAGGTGTGGTTGAGCCAGCCCCCAAGAAACCAGATCTTGCGGTTGACCTCGTAGCCGTTGGCCGGCTCGGCGGAACGGGCGAGCGCCGATTTGATCGACTCCCGCAGCCGCGGCTCGACCGACTCGTCCGAGTCGAGCACCAGGGTCCACTCGTGCCCGGCGCACTGGGCGATCGAGATCCGCTTCTGCTCGCCATACCCCGACCACGGGTGGTGCACGACCATCGCCCCCATCTCCCGACACCGTTCCGGCGTGCCGTCGGTGGAGCCGGAGTCCACCACCACCACCACCCGTGCCAATCCGCGAACGCTCTCGAGCGCTCGCTCGATAGTGCGCATGCTGTTGAACGCCGTGATGGCCACGGCCAGGTCCGGGGTGTCGTGGGAAGCGTCCATCGCGGTTCGAAGCGGGCATGATAGAGGGTGCGACGCAGGCGGACGACGCCGAGTGGCGGTCTCCGTTTCCCCGTGCGAGCCGTACGATGGACGGCGTGACTGCGGCGTCCGAAACACCCCGCGGCGCCGTCTCGTGCCTGAAGCGCGACGGCGACCGCTCCGTCTGGCTTGTCGAGCGGTCGGGCGTCCCGGCGCGAACGGTGAAACGATGGCCGTTGACGCCCGCGCTCGCGTTCAAGCTGGCGGTGGGGAGGTCGCAGCCGCAACGCCAAGCCCGGGCCACCCGCATGCTTCGGCGGTTCGGGCTCGCCGTGCCGGAGGTCTTGGCGGGTCCGCGCGTGGTGCGTGGGGCCGGTCCGGGTGGTTTCGTCGCGCTCGAACTGGCGTTCGTCCCGAGACAGACCATGCTCGATCGCTTGCGCGCGGGTGACGCGGATTCCCGTGCCGCCCGCCGGCTGGGGGCGGCATGTGGCGAGCTGATCGCATCCCTGGCCGCCCACGGGTTGCTGAATCGCGATCTCAAGCTGTCGAACCTGATCGTGGACGAGCATGAGCGGGTTTGGATGATCGACCCCGTCGGCGTGCGCCGATGCGTCGATCGCAGCACCGCGGTCTTCCGCATGCTGGAGCGGTTGGGCGTCGAGCCGGCGTCGATCCCGTGCGTCGTGCCTCGGAGTGCGGTCATCGCCGCGGTGCGACGGGCGTGGCGCTCGCTGCCTCGTCGGCCCGCCCAAGCAGCGCATCGACTGCGAAGCACACGTCCCCCACACTGATGCGGTCGATCGCGCACGCCTTGGCGTGCCGATCCGCCACGAGCTCCGCCGGCAGGAACGGTTCGGCGAGCACCAGCCGCTGGTTCGGCACGGGCAGCGTGGTCCAGCGGTGGTCGGTCGGTCCGAACAGGCACACGGTGGGCGTGCCCAGCGCCGCCGCGATGTGGCGGGGGCCGGTGTCGTTGGTGACCAGCACCCGCGCTTGGGCCAACAATGCCTTCAGCGAGCCCAGGTCGAGGTCGAACTGTGCAGCGTTCACCACCGGAATGCGGCAGGACGCGACGATCTCCTCGAGAAGCGGGCGTTCGGCCGGCGCGCCGGAGAGCACGACCTTCAACCCATGTTGCGCTGCGAGGTGGGTCGCCACCGCAGCGAACCGCTCGACGGGCCACCGCTTGTCGAGGCGGTTCGCGCCCGGATTGAGCACGGCGAAGCGGGTGCCCGCCGCCTCCACCACGGGCGCCGCTCGCGCCTGTTCGTCGGCGGTCACCGCCAGGAATGGCGATCGATCATCGACCGGGACACCCACGCCCGCCCGCGCCAGCTCCGCATACCAGTCGAGAGCCGGCACGGGCTGCATCCGATCGGGGGGCGGCACCCCATCCGTGAGCAACCAACCGCGCCCGTCGGTGCGGAATCCGATCCGCCGAGGTGCCCGCGACAGCCAGGCGACGAGTGCAGCGCGGAAGCTGTTCGGCAGGATCACCACCGTGTCGGGGGCGACCCCGCGGGCCGCACGGCCGGCTCCCAAGGCACCCGCGACGCCCTTCATCGGATGCACGATGCACGCGTCGATCACCGGCAGCCCCGCGAGCAGTCGGTCGAGACCAGGGCGAACGAGGGCGACGAGGTGGGCGGCGGGATGGGCGCGGCGAATCGCCCGCAGGGTGGGCGTGGCCATGACGGCGTCGCCGACCCATGAGGGCATCAGGATCAGCATTCGCGCGTCGGGCATGGAGCGCCGCCCTCCCTCAGTCGTGCCCAGGCTCGCCCCAGAGCGTCTCGAGGCCGAACTTGCCGGTGTACCAGGCCGTGGTGATGCGGCGCAACTCCGCCGCGAAACCCATGGCCACCAGCCGATCGGCCAGCAGCGTGAACACGATGCGATCGGGCTCGGCCTGGAGATCGACCACCACGACGCCGTTGCGCTCGGCGAGGGCATGGGCCGCGGCGATGACCATGTCGCGGATGCGCTCGTCGCGCAACGGCTCGCCCTCCAGCGCGCGAAGCGTGATCGTGGTGGCGGTCGGTCGAGGCTCCGTCATGCGCGGGGATCCATGAGGACCAGCATGATGGCGACCAGTTGGACCATGATCGCGCCCGCCATCCACTTCAGGTACGGCTCGGTGTCCGCCGCCTGGAGCACGGCCAACGTGGCCAGGAGAAGCGCCAACAGCTGCGCCAGGGACGCGGCCATGAGGAGCGGCGTGAACTCCAGGCGGCGCTGCCGGTCGTTCCGCATCTCCTCGGTGAGCTCCTGGATCGCTCGTCGCAAGGGAGAATCGCGCTTGGGATCGCGATCGACGCTGCGCTTGGTCTCGCCGCTGCGTCGGCGGGGCGCGGTCGTGGTGCGAGCTCGAAGGGTGCGCTTCGAAGTCCCGCGCTCCGAGGCGGGGGTCGCCGGGTCATTCCCCTTCCTCTCCGACTCCGCCGCCGGTGCGCCTTCGAGAATGCGATGCACAACCTCGGCGAAGCTCCTCGCCTCGATGGTGGGGGCGGGACCGCCCGGTGCCGTTTCACGGTTGGCGCGCCGCACCAGCACGGTTCGACAGCCGGCCGCCTGGCCGGCCTCGATGTCCCTGGCCTGGTCGCCCACCAGCCAACTGGACGCCAGGTCGAGGCTCATGTCGTGCGCCGCCTGGAGGAGCATTCCGGGGCTCGGCTTGCGCCACGGGTGCTCGCGTCGATATTCGTCCAGCGTGGCCTCGGGATGGAACGGACAGTAGTAGAAGCGGTCGATCACACCGGCGAGTCCGGTGGTCTCGTCGACGAGTTGGGCGATCCGCTGGTTGACGGCATCCACATCGCGCTCGGTGTACCGTCCGCGGGCCACGCCCCCCTGGTTGGTCACCACCACCAGCCGGTAGCCGGCATCGCGGAGGCGTTGCAGGCCTTCGGCCACGCCGTCCATGAGCCGAACCTGCGCGGGATCGCCGAGATCGCCGTCGTTGGCGATCAGGGTGTTGTCGCGATCGAGGAAGACGGCGGGCTCCATGGATCCTCCGGAGGCGGCTCGAGGGGGTTGGGTGTCAGACCACCACGGCGGGCCGAGCCCCGCTGGCGTGCACGGGCGGACGGTCGCCGAAGCACGTGCGCAGCGCCCGGGCGGCGGTGATCAGCGGATGATCGACCGGTACCAGGCGCTGTCGATTGGCGGCGAAGGCGATGTCCACATCGTCGAAGATGTGGTTCTGGCGCACCACCATCCGGTTGGTCTTGCCGCTCATCAGCGTCTGAATCGCGTGGTGGCCGAAGTGCGTGGCCAGGATGCGATCCGCGGCGATCGGGGAGCCGCCGCGCTGCACGTGACCGAGCACGGTGGTGCGGGTCTCGACGTCGAGCCGTCGGGCGATCGCCTCCGCAACGGCCTGGCCGATGCCGCCGAGCCGGATCGGATCGGCGCTGGTGGGGTCGTGTCGCGCCACCACCTGCGCCCCGCCCTTGGGAAGGGCGCCTTCCGCGACCACCACGATGGCGAAGCCCGGTCGCACCATGCGCGCTTCGATGAACACGGCGATCTCGTCCATGTCGAAGGGGATCTCGGGCATCAGGATCACGTCGGACCCGCTGGCCACTCCCGAGGTGAGGGCGATCCAGCCGGCGTTGCGTCCCATGACCTCGCACACCATGACGCGGTGGTGACTGTCGGCGGTGGTCTGGAGACGGTCCAGCGCCTCGGTTGCGGTGGCGACGGCCGTGAGAAAGCCGAAGGTGATCTCCGTGCCCACGATGTCGTTGTCGATCGTCTTCGGCACGCCGATCAGGTTGATCTCGTCGCTCAGCAGGGTGGCGGCGGCGCTCATCGTGCCGTCGCCGCCGATCACGATGATGGCGTCCAAGCGGTTGTCGCGAATGTTCTCCCGGATCTGCCCCGTCACGTCGGCGAACATGGGCTCGCCGTGGACGTCGCGGCCGACCATGTGGCGGCGGGGATTGCACTTGTTGTTGGTGCCGAGGATCGTGCCGCCGCGGGTCAGGATCCCGGAGACCGCGGCCGCGTCGAGCGGCACCACGTTGTTCTCGATGAGCCCCACGAAGCCGTCGCGGATCCCGACGACCTCGATGCCGTGCTGGTAGATCGCGGTCTTGGCCACCGCCCGGATCACCGCGTTGAGCCCGGGACAGTCGCCGCCGCCAGTCAGGATGCCGATGCGACGGATAGGGGCCTGCGGTCGTGTCATGGTCGTGTGGCCTGTCGAATCCGGGAATGGAGTCGGAAGGGAAGGATAGCCCGCGACCCGGCCGGTCGTGGCACCACGGTAGGATGATGCCGATGAACAGCGAGGATCCGCACGCGACCGCGTCTCCGGCGCCGGCGAACGACGCCACCGCCTCGACCGCCTCCGATCTCGGCCACACCGAGGCGGAGCTGGTGGCCGCCCGCCGCGACAAGCTCCGGCGCTGGCGCGACGAGCTGGGCCTCGAGCCCTTCGGCCAGCGGGTGGACGGCATCGTTCCCTTGGCCCACGCGCGGTCGCAGTTCGACGAGTCGGCCCACGCCGACTTCGAGGCCGCCCGCGCTGCCGCCGCCGGCTCGGGTGCGCCCCCCGAGGATCGCCGCGCCCCGGTGCGGGTCGCGGGTCGCATCATGCAGCACCGCGACCTGGGCAAGCTGGTCTTCTTCTGGCTGCGCGACCATTCCGGCGACCTCCAGGTCACCGTCTCCAAGGCGCAAGTGCCGCCGGCGACGTTCGCCCTCGCCAAGAAGCTCGACTACGGCGACATCGTCGTCGCCGACGGACGCATCGGGCGAACGCAGCGGGGCGAGGTGTGCGTGTGGGCGGCGTCGGTCGAGGTCCACGCGAAGAGCCTGGCCCCGCCGCCGGAGAAGTGGCATGGCCTCACCGATCCGGAGTTGCGCTACCGGCAGCGGTACGTGGACATGTACGCCAATCCCGAGACCATCCGCACCTTCCAGCTTCGGTCCGGGATGGTTTCGTTCGTCCGGCGGTGGATGGACGCCCGCGGCTTCCTCGAGGTCGAGACGCCCATGATGCAGCCGCTGGCGGGCGGCGCCGCGGCCCGTCCGTTCGTGACGCACCACAACACGCTCGACATGCAGCTCTACCTGCGCATCGCGCCCGAGCTCTACCTCAAGCGGCTGCTGGTCGGGGGCTTGCCGAAGGTCTACGAGATCAACCGCAACTTCCGCAACGAAGGCGTGGACCGGTCGCACAATCCCGAGTTCACCATGATGGAGGTGTACCAGGCGTTCGGCGACTGCTTCACGATGCTGGAGCTCACCGAGTCGCTGCTGCACGAACTGGCGGTCTTCATGGCCGAGGAGCGGGCGCGCCACGGCATGTCGCAGCCCCCCGAGGGGGCACATGCGCGCCGCGGCGGACCGTCGCTTTCCTACGGCAAGCACCTCGTGGACTGGTCGAAGCCGTTCGAGCGGATCACCTACGGCGACCTGTTCGAGCGGGCGGTGGGATTCCCCATGACCGACTTCGCGAAGGTCCGGGAGCGTGCGCGCCACCTGGGCGTGGACGAGGCGAAGATGGACGACTGGTTCGTCGTGAACGAGGTCTTCGAGGCGATCGCGGAGCCCACGCTCGATCCCGCCCGGCCGACGTTCGTGCTCGAGTATCCGAGCGCCATCTCCCCCTTGACCCGTCCCAACCGCGCCCGGCCGGAAATCGCCGACCGCTGGGACCTCTTCATCGGCCACATGGAAATCGGACCGGCGTATTCGGAGCTGAACGACCCCGACATCCAGCTCGCGAAGTTCACCGAGCAGTTGCGGGGAGGCGGCGGCGAGGCGGACGAGGACGAGCGCACCTTCCGGTCGCTCGACGAGGACTTCGTGCAGGCGCTGCGGGTCGGCATGCCGCCCGCGGGCGGCCTGGGACTCGGCATCGACCGGCTGGCCATGCTCCTCACCGACAGCCCCACGATCCGCGACGTGATCCTCTTTCCGCTCTTGCGGACCGAGTAGGGCGCCGTCCAAAGGGTGCGTCGGTGGCAGCCGCATTCGTGGCGGCGTACGATCGCGTCCATGGCGCAGCGCCTGCTGACGCTTCTCCTGGTGATCGCCCTGTCGGGAGGGACCGGGCTGGTCCCCATGGGCGCGGGCGGTTCCGCCGCGCCGACGGGCGAGCGCTTCCCGTGCGAGGACTGCGGTTGCGGCTGCGCGTCGGCGGAGCGCTGCTGGACCGCCTGCTGCTGCCATAGTCTGGACGAACGTCTGGCGTGGGCCGTCCGAGCCGGGGTCGAGCCGCCGGCAACGGTGCTGGCCCGCCTCGCACCAGGACGATGGGAGCAGGCACGTCGCCTGGTCGTCGCGCCGCCGGCATGCCCGCATTGCAAGAGCGCCGATGAGCCTGCGCCGCGACCGACCGTGAACTTCGCGGCCGCCCAGCGCTGTCGCGGTCAGGTGTCGTGGCTGGTGGTGGTCGCCGTCGATCGCCACGCGCTTCAAACGGCCCCGCTCATTCCTCCGCTTGAGCCGCTTCGCGACGATCGCGCCGTCCTCGACGGGCGTTCGCCGACGGGGCGATCGCTCGATCCGGCATCGCCTCCGCCACGCCCCTGCTGACGACGGCGCGCCGCCGAACCGGCGGCATCCCCGGCTGCTCTGCGCGACGCAGCCCGACGCCCTTGGCGTCGGGTGGTTGTTGGCGCGGACGTGGTCTCGTTCCCGGCGCCGGTTCGCGGCGCCAGCCCGGTCCCCAGGAGGCCGCATGATGTCGTTGCATGGTCGGATCGATTCGCGCGGGCAGCGCGGCTTCACGCTGGTCGAGCTGCTGGTGGTGGTCGCGGTCGTCGGTGTGCTTGTTGGGCTGGTCCTGTCGGGCGCCGCACGCGTTCGACACGGGTCGAAGGTGGCCGCCAGCCTTCAGAATCTGCGACACCTGGCGCAGTTCGCCTCGTCATACGCCGAGGATGCCCGGGGCGCCTTCCCGGCGAGCCAGCACTCCGCCGTGGCCAGGGGCCAACTGCCGTGGGAGTACATCTATTTCGGCGAGGTCGAGGGGACGCGGGACACACCGGCTCCAACCGATCCTCGCCTTCACGCCTTCATCGACTCGTACTGCCGCAGTCCACTCGACCCACGCCAAGGTGACCCGCTGCTTCGTCGCTTTCCAAGCTACGGGCAGAACGTCTACTTCGAGCTCGGCCCCGAGGAGACCGGCGGGCCGACATGGCCGCGCTTGGCGCGGATCCCGCTTCCAGCCCGCACGGTGCTCTACGGCGAGTTGGAGGATGCGTCGGTCGCCGACCACATCATGGCCCACTTCTGGACCGCCTACGGGGCGCCACCGGAGGTGGCGGTCGACCGCAACCGGCCCGGATGTGGTTGCGCGTTCGTCGATGGACACGTGGAGAACCTTCTCTTCGAGCAGACCTTCACGCCGCAGGCCGGCGTGAATCTTTGGAATCCCCAGACGGCCCGCTGACGGCGGGCTCGTGACAGGCCCGGCCGACCGGCCGGGACAGGAGCATCTCATGCACTCGATTCGCTTCGTTCGTGCCGCCAGCATGGCGGCGTTCCTCGCGTTCTCTGCCGTGGCTGCCGCCGAAATGCCCGTGATGGGCGGCCCGATGCGCCACGTACTCGTCTCGATGGTGGACGACACGATCCACGTCGAGGTGCCGCCTTCCGCGCCGCCCGTGCTCCAGTGGGGCGCCGATCAGTACGACGAGCCGGCATCCGTTCTCAACGGCAAGGCGGTCAACGCTCAGTACGGGTGGCTGGCCGACGGCTTCATTGCCCTGCCGCCAGGCGCCTTGATCTGGATCCGTGCGGTCGACCAGCCGCCCGCGCTCGAGTCGTACCGGGCGTTCACGTTCGAGCCGATCTTCGGCACCGACGGCTCTGCGCCGCTGTTCGGCTGGAACGGCCAGATGACGCACAACTGGTATGCCGCCTCCGTGCCCGGCGCCTACAGCGCTACGTACGAGCTGTTCGTTGGCGATGCCGATGGCAACGCGATCGACGGCTACGTCGGCGACACGGTGACGCTCGACTGGGTGCTTCCCGCGAGCAGCGATCTCGACGGCAACGGCACTGTGGATGGCGCCGATCTTGGGCTGCTGCTGGCGGCCTGGGGGACCGACGATCCCGTCGCCGATCTCGATGGCAACGGCATCGTCGACGGGGCCGACCTCGGTGTGCTCCTCGGCGACTGGTCGTAATCGACGTCGAGTTCTGCAACGCGGGGCCCGCCCGGAGTGTGCGGGGCGGGCCCCGCTCGCGCGTCGGGTCGCGAGAAGCCGTCCGCAGCGCGGGCGGCAGGGTTCTTCGGGCCGTACGATCTGCAGCCTGTCGAACATCCTCCCGCGCCGGCACCCCGCAAGAACGGAGACGCGATGACGAGATCCACCGTTGGCCCTGTTCCCGCGATCGTCCTCATGCTCGGTCTGCTCCTCGGAGGGCTGGGGGCGGGACTGCTCGATCAGGGCGCTCCAGCCGCGGCTCCGCCTGCGGCCGCGTCGGCGGAGTGGACGGTCTCCCGCGACCTCTGGTACACGCTTTCGCTTGGTGGACAGGAGTGCGGGTGGATGAACACCCGGGTCGAGGAGCGGCCCGACCGCTACCGGACCACGACGGCGCTCCAGATGCGCATCGGCCGCGCCGGGGCGGCGGTCGAGATCGGATCCAACTCGGTCTTCGAGGAGACCCGCGACGGCGACCCGATCCGCTTGGAGCTGGTGCAGGTGACGGGCAACAACCCGGTGGTTACCGAGTACGAGTTCACCGACGATGCCGTGATGCAGACCGTGCGTCAGGGCGGACAGCAGCGGCGCACCCGCGAGCCGCTGCCTCAAGGCGACTGGCTCACGCCCATGGAGGTCGAGCGTTTCACCGCCGCCCGCCGCGCCGCCGGGGCCAAGACGATCGAGTACGAGACGATCGACGGGCAGCAGGGGCTCGAACCCTTGAAGATCACGGAGACGTTCCAGGGCAAGGAGACGGTGACGCTCGACGGTCGGGAGGTGCCGGTCACCGTCTGGAGCACGCAGACGAGTTCGGTTCCGATCGCCGCGGTCTCGCGGATCTCGGAGGACGAGATCATGGTCTCGTCGTCGATGAAGTTCGGGATCGGCGACCTGCTCACGTCCCTGTCGACACGGGAGAAGGCGCTCAAGGTGAAGGGGGCGGCGCTGCCCGAGGTGATGGCGGCCAGCTTCGTCCGCCCCAGCCGGCCGATTCCCAACGCCATGCAGCAGCGTCGGCTCGCGCTGCGTTTGCGCACCAAGGACGGGCCCATGCCGGAGCTGCCCTCCGCCGGCGCCCAGCGGGTCGCGGTCGGCCCCGACGGCGCGACGGCGGAACTGCACATCGACATCGACGATCCCCTGCCCGCATCCGCAGAGGAGCAGGCGGACAAGGCCTACCTGGCGGCATCGTCGCTGGTGGACACCGACGATCCCATCGTGCGCACGCTCGCCGAGACCGCGGTCAAGCGGGCGGCCAAGGGCACCACCATGGAGAAGGCGGAGGAACTGCGGGCGTACGTGCACCGCTACATTCGCGAGAAGGGGCTGGCCACCGCGTTCGCGACCGCTTCCGAGGTCGCGCGGCGGCGCACGGGCGACTGCTCCGAGCACGCCGTGCTGCTGTGTGCCCTTCTGCGGGCCAACGGCATTCCCGCCCGGGTTGCCTCGGGGCTCATCTACGCCGACGCGTTCGCCGGCCAAGCGGACATCTTCGGCTGGCACATGTGGACCCAGGCCCTGATCGATGGCAAGTGGATCGATCTGGACGCGACGCTTCCCCAGCGCTACAACGCCGCCCACATCCTGGTGGCGACCTCGCCCTTGTCGGGCACCGCGTTCGACGACTCGATGGCGGTGACGGTGTCGTTGATCGGGAATCTGGAGATCG
>JAGQOG010000356.1 GCA_020427695.1 Phycisphaerales bacterium | reverse complement strand
GGTCGTGCGGGGGATCGGAAGGTGCGGGGAGTGCGGCGCGAAGTACATGCGGTCGTGACACGAGTCGAGCGCGTGTGCGCGTGTGCCACTGACTGCCCCTAGAACAGGTGCCACTGATTGCCCCCTGTGTGGGGGCAGTCAGTGCGCAAGCCTCCCGCCGTGGCGCAACCGTTCGGACCGTCGGACACCGCACTGACAGGCTGCGTTCCACTTCGTTCCCCTTCGTTCCACTCCGCCTGTCAGTGGCACACGGGTTCGACCCCTCGATGCTCGCCTTCAGAACGTCGCCCGTTTCGCCAACGGGTGGTGCGCTTCCTCGAAGGTCGCGAGGATCTGCGCGATGCGCTCGCCGGCGTGGCCGTTGCCGTAGGGATGGCGGTAGCTCGGCAACGGAAGCACCAGCGCCCGCTCGATGGCCAGGGAGATCTTGCGCGGGTCCCAGTCGGGAACGTCGAAGACGTTCGGCGGCTTTTCGCGGCCGGCTTGCCGCGGTCCCACGTTCACACAGCGCACGCCCAGGGCCGCACACTCGATCAGTGCCGAACTGCTGTTGCCGACCAGGAGACGGACGCGGCGAAGCAGACCGATGAACGCCTCGCGCCGAAGATGGGGCACGTTCGCACAGCCCGAGGCCGCGATCGCGGCCACGATCGAATCGTGACCAGGGTCGTGGTTGGGATGCAGGAGGAGGGGACGGCCCGCGTGCCGAACGGCCTGGATCAGGATCTCCGCATCTACGCCTTCCTCGTGCGCGGTGCGTCCCTGGCCGTGCAGGAGCATGACGATCTCCGGCCGACCGAGCGCGTCGTAGGCCTTGTCGTCGAGGGGCGGAATGTCGGCGATGCCGTCCACCGCAGGCGAGCCCACCAGGTGCACCCGCAACGGATCCTCGCCGAAGCAGAGGATGCGCTCGGCGGACCGCGCCGAAGCGGGGAAGTGGATGTGGGCGAGCTTGGTGATGGCATGCCGCATCGCCTCGTCGGCGACGCCCTCCGCGCGGTCGCCGCCGTGGATGTGGGCGAGCCGGATGCCGCCGATGGACGCCGCGGCCGCGGCCGCGAACGCCTCGATGCGATCGCCGAGCACGAGGACGACATCGGGCGCCAGGTCCGCGAAGGCGGCGGCGAATCCCGACGCGCCGTGGCCGAACGCGGCCGCATCGGCCAGCCGCCCGGTCCGTCCCGGCGTTTGCATCGGCACGGTTGCGGCCACGGGGAACTCGGCGCGGACCTCTTCGATCGTGTTCGCCGGCGGGAGCAGATGGGCGCCGGCGGCAACCACCTGGAGGCGAAGGCCCGGCTCGCCGGCGATCGCGCGCAGGACGGGCCGCAGGAGGCCGTACTCGGCTCGACTCCCGGTCACCACCGCGACCGTGCGCGGCGGTCGATCGGCGACCGGGATCTCGTCGTCGGCGCGAACAGCCTGGGCGCGACGTGCGGAGGGAACGTCGTGGCTCACGCGAGGTCCTCCTCGCGGAGCGGCATGCCCGCCCGCACCTCGTGGCGGACGGTCCGCCCCAGCACGTCGTTCAAGCGCCACGGCTCGATTCCGGTTCCGGGTCGCTTGACCGCCACGTCTGCGGCGACGAGCACGGTCCCGGCCGAGAGCACGCGGGCGGCGACGATCGACTGGCGGCTGACGCGCCGCACATCCAACTCCTCGTCGAGAAGCCGCTTCTCGTGCGGACCCACCATCGTCCACGCCCGCCGGGCCAGGCGGACATACTCGGCGAATCCGACGGGGTCGAGCGAAGCCGCGTGGTCCGGACCCGGCGCGGAGCGGTCGTGCGTGAGGTGCTTCTCGAGGATGACAGCGCCCGCCGCGACGGCGAGACCGCCCGTATCGAGCGCCGCCGTGTGATCGCTGTAGCCGACCGGCAGACCGGTGGTGCGGTGCAGGTGCCCGATGCCGCCCAGGGCGGCCCGCTCGTCCGGCGTCGGGTAGCTGCTCACGCACTGGAGCAGCGCGACGCGTGCGCCCTGGCACCAGTCGGTCGCGCGCCGCACCTCCTCCAACGTCGAGGCGCCGGTCGAGAGGATCAGCGGCAGGCCCTGGGCCAGCAGCGTCCGGATCAGCGGTCGATTGACGATGTCGGGGGAAGCCACCTTGAACGCGTCCCACGGAGCTTCCATCGCGGCATCGATCAGGCCCGTGCTGAACACGGTCACGAGCGCATGGAGGCCTCTCGCGTGGGCGCGTTCGGCCGCGTGCGACAGGTCGGGCAAGGGAAGCTCAAGCGCTCGAAGCAGGTCGAAGGGAGACGCGGCGCCTTGGTCGCGCTGGTAGCCCGCCAGCTCGGACGCGTCGCTCAAGAGGAGGTCGGCGCGGAAGAGCTGGAACTTGACCGCATCCGCGCCGGCATCGGCCGCCGCATCGACCAGTTCCAGGGCACGCTCGGCACGGCCGTCGTGGTTGACACCGATCTCCGCAATCACGTAGGGCGGAGCGTCGCTGTCGATGGTTCGTTCGCCGATGCGCACGGGTGGACGGGATGATGACGGGCATGGGGCGGGGGGGCAAGTCTTGGCGCCGGCAGCGCCGGCGCCTTCCCACCGATGTACGCTACCCCCAATGTCCACCGTTCTCGCCGTCGTCATCGGTCGTGCCGGCAGCAAGGGGCTGCCGGGGAAGAACGCCCGCGTGGTTGCCGGACGGCCGATGGTGTGCCATTCGATCGAGGATGCGCTCCAAGCCGAGTCCGTGGATCGGGTGGTTGTCTCGACCGACGGCGACGCGATCGCGGCAGCGGCACGCGGCATGGGGGTCGAGGTCGTCCGACGCCCCGCGGAGCTCGCCCACGACACGGCGACGGTGGACAGCGCCGTGCGCCATGCCGTGGAGGCGCTGGACGATCCGGCGCCGCTGATCGTCGTGCTCTACGCCAACGTGCCCGTCCGTCCACCGGGACTCATCGACCGGGCGGTTCGTCTCCTTCGCGACAGCGGCGCCGACAGCGTGCAGTCGTACGCGTCGGTCGGCAAGCACCACCC
>JAGQOG010000355.1 GCA_020427695.1 Phycisphaerales bacterium | reverse complement strand
CGGTTCGACGACGGCCTGGCCGGCGGCGAGGGCGGCTTTCACATCTGCACCGGCTGGCTCATCGAGTCGCTCGTGCTGGCCGGGCGACTCCGCGAGGCGGAGGCGCTCTTCGCCGACTTCGCGGCGCTGGCCGGTCCGACGGGAACGCTCTCCGAGCAGTACTGTCCCGTCGAACGCATGGCACTGGGCAACCTGCCGCAGGCGTACTCGCACATCGCGGTGATCAACGCGGCCGTGGCGTTGGCGGCGGCGAAGGAGCGTCCATGAACCGATTCCGGCGTGTCGTCGCGGCATTGGCGATCCTCGGAGGCGGCGCGAACGTCTCGGCGATGGCGGCGGACGACCCGCCAAGCGGTCGGCACGAAGGCGCGCCGAACATCGTCCTCGTTCTCGCCGACGACCTCGGCTGGGGCGAACTCGGCTGCTACGGGCAGGAGAAGATCCCGACGCCCGCCATCGACCGGCTGGCCGCCGAGGGCATGCGCTTCACCCGCTTCTACTCCGGTGCACCGGTGTGCGCGCCGACCCGCTGTGTCCTGTTGACGGCTCGCCATACCGGTCATGCCGCAATCCGTGGCAACAGCGAGGTGGGGGGCTGGGGACCGGAGGATGGCGAAGGGCAGCTTCCGCTTCCCGCCGACGAGACGACGCTCGCCGAACGCCTCCAGTCGCGGGGCTACGCCACCGCCTGCATCGGGAAGTGGGGGCTCGGCGGTCCGGGCACGGAGGGGCATCCCTGCAACCAGGGCTTCGACGAGTTCTACGGCTACATCTGCCAGCGCCGCGCCCACAACCTCTATCCGAGCCATCTCTGGCGCAACCACCAGGTGACGACCTTCGCCGACAACTGCTGGTTCTCGGCGCACCAGCGGCTGAAGGAGCCGCTGGCCAACGAATCCGACTACGACCGCTACCGTGGCGGCACGTATGCGCCGCAGCGGATGTTGGACGAGGCGGTGTCGTTCATCGACCGGAACCGCGACCGGCCGTTCTTCCTCTATTTCGCGAGTCCCTTGCCGCACCTGGCCCTCCAGGCGCCGCCGGAGTGGGTGGACCGGTTTCCGCGCGACTGGGACCCCGAGCCCTACCTCGGACAAAGCGGCTACCTGCCGAACCCGCGTCCGCGTGCGACCTACGCCGCGATGATCGCGTACCTCGACCATTCGGTGGGCACGATCATGGACGCGCTCGACAGGGCGGGCGTGGCGGAGCACACGATCGTGCTGTTCACCTCCGACAACGGCACGACCTACACGGGCGGCGTGGACCGGACGTTCTTCGACTCGCTTCGCGAGCTGCGCGGGCACAAGGGCAACCTGTGGGAGGGCGGCATCCGCGTGCCCTTGGTCGCGTGGTGGCCGGGGCACGTTGCGGCCGCCTCGAGCTCGGCCCATCCCGGGTCGATTCAGGATCTGCTTCCGACCCTGGTCGAGATGGTGGACGGAACGCCGCCCGACGCGGCGACGAGTCTCGACGGCATCAGCCTGGCACCGACGCTCCTGGGCCGGCCGGCGGACCAGCGTGCGCACGCCGTGCTCTACTTCGAGTACCCGGAGGCGAACCAGCAGCAGGCGGTGATCCTCGACGGTCGGTGGAAGGCGATCCGCCCCAACCTGAAGAAGACTCCCGCGCGACTGGAGCTGTACGACCTGGAGACGGATCCGGGCGAGCAGCGCGACGTGGCCGCGGATCGACCTGACGTGGTCGAGCGGGCACGCGATGTGATGGCGACGGAGCATGTCCCGTCGGTGCGGTTTCCGATTCCGGCCTTGGATGGCGAGGGGAAGTGAGATCGAGGCATCAAGGGAACAAGGGATCGAGGCATCGAGGGTTGTGGAATGGAT
>JAGQOG010000354.1 GCA_020427695.1 Phycisphaerales bacterium | reverse complement strand
TGACCGTCGACCTCTCGCGCCCGGAGGGCCAGGCGGTCTTCGAACGTCTCGTCGCGATGGCGGACGGTGTCATCGAGAACAACCTGCCGCCGAATATCGAGAAGCAGGGCGTGACCTGGGAACGCCTGTCCGCGATCAACCCGCGGCTCGTGATGCTGCGCATTCCGGGCTTCGGGATCGAGGGACCGTATCGATCCCTGCGCAGCATGGGCCACTTCATGGAGGCCATGGCGGGGCATCCGGCGATCCGCACGTACCCGGGCCTCAGCTATGAGTACATTCCCCTCGGCGTACCCTCGGACGCCGCCTCCGGGATCGCGGGCGCGTTCGCGTTCCTGTGTGGACTGCGCTATCGCGACCGCACGGGGAAGGGGCTGTTCGTCGAACAGGCGACGGCGGAGAACTTCGTTCCGCTCATCGGCGACTTCGTCATGGACTACACGATGAACCAGCGCCTGTGGTCGCAGATGGGAAACGACCACGCGTGGCTGGCCCCGCACAACGTCTACCGATGCAAGGGCGCCGACGACTGGGTCACGATCGCGGTCCGGGACGACGGCGACTGGCGTGCGCTCTGCCACGCGATGTACCGCGAAGACCTGCTGGCCGACGACCGATTCGACACGATGGCGCACCGGCACGAACACCGTGCGGAGCTGGACGCGATCCTCGGTGACTGGGCGGCGGAGCGAGACGCACACTGGGTGATGAACCGGCTGCAACGGGCCGGGGTGCCGAGCGGCGCCGTGATGACCGAGGCCGACATCTTCGAGGACCGCCAGCTGAACGCCAGAGCGTTCTTCCGGCCGGTCGATCACCCGGAGACCGGCACGCAGTTGCACCTGGCGCCCGCGTGGCGGGCGAGCGCGACGCCACGTCCGATCCCGCGCCACGCACCACGCCTCGGTGAGGATAACGAGTACGTCTACCGCGAACTGCTGCGGTACTCGGAGGCGGACTACCGTCGCCTTGAGGAACTCGGCCACATCGGCATGGACTACGCGCCGTCCGTCACCTGAGCCGACGGTGCGCGCTCCGCATCGGACACATGG
This sequence comes from Phycisphaerales bacterium, assembly GCA_020427695.1. GTDB lineage: Bacteria > Planctomycetota > Phycisphaerae > Phycisphaerales > SM1A02 > JAGQOG01. The sequence continues at coordinate 763 of JAGQOG010000354.1, read as the reverse complement.
AAGACGGGACGCCGGAGCGGCGCGCGAGGCGCGGCGTATCGCTTCAGGCGGCGGTGCTCAGCCCTCGAACGCGGGCGGACCTCCAGCGGGCTGCTCCAGCCATTTCAGCCACGGCTCGTCGAGCGCCTCGTGCGTCCACAAGAACTCGAATCCGGCCTGGCCCGCGAACTGCTGGTCGAGGTCACGGTCGCCGATGTGCAAATAGCGGTCAGCCGGGTACTTATCCTTGACCGTTTCGAGCTGGTGCTTCGGCGCGACAAAGTCGGGGACGATATTGGCGTTGTCCCACACCCGTTGCTGCGAGGACGGCGACCGGTCCGACGAGCTCCCGATGATGAAGCCCATGTCGCGCGCCTTGCGGACCATGTCCAGCGTGATGCCACCCGGCGGATCGCCGACCTCGAGAGTGCCGTCGATGTCGAAGCTGATTACGAACACCGCCAAGGGAGCGCCTCCACTACTGCTGCTCGGGCCGGGACCGGCACGCTCATAGCTACCCGGCGGCCGGGCGGCCACCGGGTAGCTAATCTAGGCTGACCGCAGGCTCAGGTCTAGTCGGGGTTCGCCCCCCAGACCGTGAAGTTCCCGCCCGTCGGCATCGGACCGCCGGAGACGCCGATCTCCGCCGGCTTGGAGATCTGGCGGTCGCCGGCGCGGCCCTGGATCTGCTGGATGCAGTCGGTGTGCTTCCAGTACCGAGTCCGGCCGCTGCCCACATTGCCGCCGCTCGGCGAGATCGGGTTCGGGCCGTGGATGCTGATGT
>JAGQOG010000353.1 GCA_020427695.1 Phycisphaerales bacterium | reverse complement strand
TGGACTACTGGCGCGGATCGTAAAGCTTTATGTCCGCCGCGTAGAGCTTGGTGGTCTTACCGCTGCCGGTCGGTCCCGTGACGAGCACCAGGCCGTGCGGCTTGGCGATCAGCCGGTCCATCATCGCCCGGTGCGTCTCGCTCATGCCCAGGGACTTCAGGTCCAGCGGCAGCGAGCTCTTGTCCAGGATGCGCATCACCACCGACTCGCCGTACAGCGTCGGCACGGTGGAGACGCGGATGTCCACCTTGCGGCCCTCGAAGCGAAGCGTGATGTGGCCGTCCTGCGGAACGTAGCGCTCCGCGATGTTCATGCCCGCCATGATCTTCACGCGGCCGATGAGCGCGGCCTGGAGGTGCTTGGGCGGGGACGGCTGCTCGATCAGCACGCCGTCGATGCGGTACTTCACCTTGAGATCCGACTCGAACGGCTCGATGTGCACGTCGCTCGTGCGCGACTGGATGGCCTCGAGGAGCAGCAGGTTCATCAGGTTGATGAGCGTCGGCTGCTCCGCCATCCGGTGAACGTCGTCCGCCTCGATGGCATCGAGGTTGTGCTCGACGTCGGTGACCTCGCCGCCGTCGCTCGCCAGGCTCTCGGCCATGCGGGCGGCGGTCGTGCCGTACCGGAGCTTCATCAGCTCGCCGAACGCGGCCGGCTCCATGCCGACGCGGCTCACCGGTCGTCCCGTGAGCGTGGCGATCTCGTCGACGGAGGCGATGTCCGTGGGATCGAGCATCGCCACCACCAGCCGCATGCCGTCGAACCGCAGCGGTACCGCCCGCAGGCGCACCGCGACGTCGGGCTCGAGCGCGTCGACGGCGTCCTGCTCCGCGACGGGCGCCTTCTCCAGCCACTCGATCCCGAGCAGTCGGCAACGCTCGCGAAGCGGGAGGTCGCCGCCGGCGGAGGGTCCGGTCCCCTCCGCCAAGGCGCCGAGATCGACCGTCACGCCGCCGTTGGGGGACGCGTGGGTTGCGGAGCTGAAGGTGCCGTCGTCAGCGGTCATGGGGAATGCGGCCTCCTGCCGAATCGTCTTGCGGCGCGATGACGCCGGGGCGGCGTCCGTGCTCAGTCCGAAGATCGCTTCGGCTGACCACCGCGATCCTTGCTTCCGCCACTGGCGCCGCGACCGACACCGGGCGGACTGAAGTTCCGTCCCTTGTTCTTCGCCTGGTTGCGCCGGGCCTCGTCCTGCTTCTCGCCCCGCTCGCCCGCGTCGCGCTGATCGCCCTTGCCGGCGCCCTTCAGGCTGCCGGTCGGCGAGTTGGGGCCGCGCCCCGCGGCATCGAGTCGGTCGGGGTCGTAGTCCTTCGCCGCCGCATGGCGGGCGCGGGAGTTGTTCGGAAGCTTCGCGAACTGCTCGGCGGTGAGGATCTGCCGCAACCGCTCCATGGCCGGCTCGGTCAGGGCCTCGCGCATCGCGAACGCGTCGGAGAGCGGCTCCGCCTCCCGCTTGGCCGGCGCAGCTCCGCTCTGCCGAGCACGGATCGCCTCGGCCTTGCGCCGCGCGTCCTTGGGCTCCTCTTCGCGCAGCACGGCGAGGATCTGCATGCTCGACGTCGCATAGTCGGCGTTGTACTGCGTCTCGAGCTCGACGACCTCGGCCATCTGTTCGGCGGTCAGATCCTCGAGGCCGTGCACCACCTCGAACGTGCGCTCCATCGGCGACGGTCGGAAGACCTTCGAGTAGGCCGCCTGGTAGTAGCGCTGCGTGAACTCGGCGCCGTTCTCGGGCGTCATCGCGGCCGCGATCGCGGCGGCGGAGGCGTCCTGGATGTTCCGAACCTGGATCCGCGCCGCCATGATGGTGTCCATCGCGGACATGCCGGCGTCGAAGTCCATGTTGACCATGGCGTCCTTCACCTTCGGCTGGGCGCTCTCAACGACCTGCTCCCGGTAGACGAGGGCGTTGTCGAGCTGGATCTCGTACTCCTCGATCACCGGCCGCAACTGGTTCATGGTGTCCGGCGCGAGCTGCATCTGGTTCAGCACGCCGATGATGTTGACGCTTTCGCCGGAGAGTTCGCCCCGGTGGAGCGACTTCTCGCGGCGCATCGCACGCTCGAAGCGCGGCCAGAGTTCCTTCTGGCGGTCGCTGAGCTGGCCCTTGACGTTCTGGAGCATGTCGGTCGCGAGCTGGTCCTTCTCGGCCATCCAGTTCTCGATCGGGCGCATGACGACCTCCATGGCCCGTTGGCCGCTGGAGGCGATCTGGTCCTTCATGTCCCTCATCTGCTCGCGCACGCCTTCCACGCCGGTGCGGAACGACGCGTTGTAGTCCTCGAGGAGGATCTCGACGATCGGACGCTGCCAGTCCTCGAGCTCGAGGTACTGGTTGAAGATGGTCATGTCGCGACGGAGGAAATCCGGCTGGAACGCCTCGGCAAAGCCGCTTTGTCCGCCGAACTGGGCGCTGGCGGGGCTGGCCGCGAGCGCGGTGAGCGAAAAGGCGATGCCGGCCACGAGGCGGCGGAGAGCTGGCTGACGTCGGATCATGGTTTTTGGAGCCTCTTCTGCGGGTCTCGACGAGCCCCGCGGTCGGGAAGGATGAACGAACGCGTAGGGAGTTTATGGCAGCCGATCGGCAATTCAGCCCCACCGCTCCGGTCCGAGCCGAACCGACCGCCCGTCCGTCTCCGACTGTCGGTTCCGTTCCACGGGGCTCGGCAGCGAAAGGACCGATAAGGGCGGCGACCGCGAGCGCGACTCGATTCGACGGCCGAGATCAGCGCGGCCGCACCGTTCGCTGCTCGATTCGCTTCTCGGGGGTGGTGAGGACGATCCGGTCCACGAAGATCCCCGGCGTGTGGATGTTGTCCGGATCCAGTTCGCCGGTCTCCACGATGTGCTCCACCTCCGCCACCGTGACCCGGCCACAGGTGGCGACCATCGGGTTGAAGTTCCGCGCCGTCTTGCGGTAGACGAGGTTGCCGCAGCGGTCGGCCTTCCACGCCCGCACCAGGGCCAGATCGGCGACGATTCCCGTCTCGAGGACGTAGGTTTCGCCGTCGAACACCTTGGTCTCCTTCCCCTCGGCGATCACGGTGCCCACGCCGGTCCGGGTGTAGAAGCCAGCGATTCCCGCCCCGCCAGCCCGCATGCGCTCGGCCAAGGTGCCTTGCGGATTGAACTCGACCTCGAGCTCCTGAGCCATGAACTGCCGTTCGAACTCGGCGTTCTCGCCCACGTAGCTGGACACCATCTTCCGGATCTGGCGGGTCTGGAGCAGGAGACCGAGCCCCCAGTCGTCCACGCCCGCGTTGTTGCTGACGGCGGTGATGCCCGTCACCCCGCTGTCGCGGAGGGCCATGATGAGCTGCTCGGGGATGCCGCACAGTCCGAATCCGCCCACGGCGACCGTCATGCCGTCCGCGGCCAAACCCTCGAGGGCGGCCGGGGCAGAGGGGAAGACCTTGTTGATCATGGCGGCAGTGTAATGCGGGGTCAATCGAGGGTCGAAGGCACCAAGGGATCGAGGGACCAAGGCATCGAGGGTTCCGGGTTCGGCGGCCGGCGTCTTGGGGGCACGAGTGGGTGTCCAATCCGCGCGCGGTGAGGCATCGAGGCATCAAGGGATCGAGGGATCGAGGGTTCCGGGTTCGGCGACCAGCGCGCGGGGGTCGCGAGTGCGTGTCCAATCCGCGATCCCCGACGCGCTCCGCAATCCCTCCGCATCTGTCCAATCCGCGTCCGCGAGTGCGTGTCCAATCCCCGACGGGGCACCCGATTTGACAGGGGACCGGATGGTGATGAGAATGATTCTCAACAACAATTGGATTCTCGGTCGCTGCGATGACAATGCGGCCTCCTCCTCGGCGTTCTTGAACCACCATGAGTCCCATGCCCCCATCGCCGACCCCGACCTCCGCCGACCTCCACGCTGATTCCGCCAAGGAGGGGACGGTTCCGATCATGGACCGGCTGAAGGCGGAGACTCGTTCCGCGCACGAGGCGGCCGAGGCGATTCCGTTCAACGCGGCACTCGTGGCGGGTCGCTTGCCCCTGGCCCGCTACGTCGGACAGCTCGCGACCTACGCGATGGTGCACACCGAACTGGATGCTCGGCTGGCGCATGCCACCCACCCGGCCATCCGGGCCGTTTGGCGCGACGACTTGGCCAAGGCTCCGCTCCTCGAGCGCGACTTGGCTGCCTTGGGTCAGCATGGGGTTTCGGTCCCGGCGCCAGCGATGGCGGCGGCGCATGAGTTCGCCGGTCGCGTCCGGTCGGTCGCCGCCGATCGGCCGGTCGACCTCCTGGGCTACCTCTACGTACTCGAGGGCTCCACCTTGGGCGCGGCCATCCTTCGGCAGCACCTCCAGCGGGCGCTGGGGCTCGGCGACGAGGGACTGCACTACTACAGCCCCTACGGCAACGCCGTGATGGCGCACTGGAAGGCGTTCCGCCAGCGCATGAACGAGGCGCCTCTCGCGCCTGCGGAGCAGGACTCGATCGTGACCTCGGCGGTCGAGGCATTCGACCGGATCGGGGCTATCCTGCGAGGCCTTTCGGACGGCCTTTGACCAACGCGCAGACCAACATCCAGGAGCGACCGATGCACGCCGCTTGGCGCGGTGGAGCGGTTCCGGCCGACGCGCCCGCGACCGGCGGCGCGCCGGCGGCGCTGCTTGGCGTCGATCGCGCGCACGTTTCGCCGCTGTGGTTCCTGCTGGTCCTCGTCTTTCTGGCGTGCCTGCCCGACGCTATGCTGCCACCCGTTCTCCAGGGTCTCCTGGTGCAGCGGTACGGCATCACGCCGACGGCCGCCCACTGGTTCATGACCGTGAACCTGATCGGCGCCCTCGCCGCTGTTCCCGTCCTGGTGGTGGTGCGGCGACGTCTGCCGCCCGCGCTCGTGCTTGCCGTCGGCGCGGCGGCCAATGCCGCCCTCCTGCTGGCCTTGGCAGCGCCGATCGGATTCGGCTGGAGTGTCGGCGTGCGCCTGGCGGAGGGCGTGGCGGACATGGTCGTCCTGGCCGTGCTCTTCGATCTCCTGTCGCGCGGCGGCCCTCGGGCCTGGCGCGGCCATCGCCTTGGGCTTGGCGGGACCGCCCTCATGCTCGGACTCGCGGTCGGTGCGGTGGCGGGCGGTCGACTGGGACGCGACGCCCCGCTGGCGGTCCTTCCGGCCGGCGCGGCGGCGTGCGGAGTGCTGGGCCTGCTGTCCGTCTTCGGGTGGCGTCTCCTTCGGCGCAGCGACAGTGCCCAGGCGCCCGCGCCCGAGACCGACCACCGCGCGAACGCGCTCGCGCCGCTCTGGCCGTCGTTGGCCATGTTCGGCGCCGATCGCGCCTTGGCGGGTCTGCTTTCGACCACGGTT
>JAGQOG010000352.1 GCA_020427695.1 Phycisphaerales bacterium | reverse complement strand
CGGATCGAACAGCTCGTACAGTCCCGCACGCTGAAGCGGCTGGGCCGGGCGATGCGAAGCGTCCACCCCGACCGGACTCGCCTCCGCGACTTCGAGCAGCTGCACCTCGGCGACGGCCGTCGGGAGGACCGGGCGGTCGCCCGCGAGCGTCTGCTGGGCGGCGACGGACAGGCTCACGCCTTGGCGCACCAGCTCCTGCATGAACGGCACCATGAACGGCTTGGCGGGGAGGTTCGTCCAGGCGAGGTCCGGCGCCGTCGCCAGGAACACGACCAGACCCGACGCGCCTGCCGTCTCGTTCGACTTCGGTGCGCCGGCGATGGCCAGCGGCGTGCCGTTTGCGAGCACAAGGAGTGTGGAGGCCTGCGTGCCCCGGCGGTCGATCGGCAGCCACCGGAAGACCTCGATCGGGCGCACGAGCTGCGGCAGCTCGCCCGCCACCAGGCGCAGCAGTTCACTCGTCGGCTGCTGTTCGGCCAGGCGCTCGCCCTGCTCGCTCGCGACGGGCTCGATGCCGATCGTCCACGGAAGGTCGAGGGCGCCGAGGAAGCGGTCGATCCAGAGGTGAACGTTGAGCTCGGACGGCGGCGAGACGACGAGCACGCCTCCGCGGTCGACAAACCGGCGCAATGCCGCCCAACCGACGTCGGCGAGCAGGTCCGGCCGAGGCAGGAGAACCGCGTCAACGCCTCGGAGATCGCGGTCGTCCAGCGCGTTCGGGTCGATCGTCGTCACCTCCATGGGGCTGCCCTCGTACGGTCGCAGCGCCCGCGACATCCACTGCCCCGCCGTCAGGCGATCGACCGCCGCTTCGACGCCAAAGGTGCGCCGATCGAGCAGTGCGACCCGCACCTCGGTGCGCGACTCCACCACACCGAACCGGGCGTCGTCGCCGGGCTGCCCGTCCTCGTCCACCCGCGCCACCAACCCGACGGACGCTCGATCCTTCCGCACCGGCACCACGGTGAAGACCACCGAGCCGCTCACTTGTCCCGCTTCCCACTCGACGACGCGTGGCGCCACCGGTTGGATGTCCGACCCCTCGAGCCGAACGCGCGACACCGCCGGATCGAGCCGATCGCCCCCGCGGGCGAGCCGCACCGTGACCTGGCCCGAACCGTCCGCCTGTCCCGGCAGGAGCAGGCTTCGCAGCGGATCGATGGCCACCACCTGCACGTTGCCCACGGGCTCCGTGGCCGGCGGACTGGCGAGCAAGCGAACGTCGTCCTGGCGCAACGTCGAGAGCACGGCGGGCAGCGGCGTGTCGAGCGCCGCCGTCCCGGCGCGAAAGTCGCTGAGAAGGTACGCCGCCACGCGATGCGACGGACCGAGCCGATCGATTGCGGTGCGCAGTTCGCCCAGCGCGGCCGGAAGGTCGGCGGGCGTCTGCTGCGGAGTCAACGACTCGAGAAGGCGGATGATCGACGAGTGATCGGTCGAAGGCGGGACGACAAGCCCTCGAGCGGGTCGCGCCGTCGCGATCACTCCCACCGCATCGGAGACCTCGAGGGAGCGCACCACCGATGTCGCCTGCTCGACGGCTCGGGCCAAGGCGGTGACGCCGTCGGATCCGCGGGCCGAGGAGGCCACGCTGTCGTCGAGGACCAGGAAGACCGCCCGCGGAACGCCGCCACCCAGCACGCCCGCCGCCCTCAGCAGCGGCTGGGCGAGCGCGAGTCCCAGGAGCAGGAGCATCGCGCAGCGCACGGCGAGCAGCAGCCACTGCTCGAGTCGAAGCCGCCGGCTGGTGCGCCGAATCGCCTCGAGGAGTTGCCGCATCGCCGCCCATTCGACGGGCTTGCGTCGACGGCGGAACAGCAGGTGGATCACGATGGGAACCGCCATCGCGAGCACGCCGGCCAGGGCGAGGGTGGGCGCAAGGAAGGTCATGCGCCGCTCTTCCGGGCCCCCGCCGCGCGGCGGGCCAGCAGCTTGCCAAGGGCGGGGCCGACCGACTCGTGCGAATCGAGCTGCAGGAAGTCGTAGCCGAATCCTCGCGCGGCGCTCGAGACCGCATCGACCTGCTGCTTCATCGCCTCAAGGTACGCCTCGCGAACGGCCCGTGGATCGACGAGCACACGGCCCTCGCCCTCGAGACCCTCGAACGGCGCCGCTTCGTCGAGACTGAATCGAAGCTCCTGTCGATCGAGGATCTGGAGGAGCACCACATCGTGCCGCCGGTAGCGGAACCGTGCCAGCGCGCCGCGGATTGCTGCGGGATCGTCCAGGAAGTCGGAGAGCACGAAGAACAGAGCGCGATTGGTGATCTTGCCCAGCACCTGGTCGGCGACCTTCGCGAAGTTGGCCGCACTGTCCACCGGCTGCACGGAGAGCGTTTGCACGATCGTGCGCCACTGGGTCCGGGCGCTGCTTCGCCGCACCTGCTGGCGCAGCTCGTCGGCAAAGACGCCGACGCCCACACGGTCCTGCTGGCTGAGGCAGAGGTAGGCGATGGCCACGGCCGTCGCGGTGGCGCAATCCCACTTCGTCCACGTGCCGGCGGCGCGGCTCGCCTCGGTGCCGCCCCAGCCGGGCTTGACCTTCATGGTCCCGAACCGCATCGAAGCGGATCCGTCCACGAGGATGACGACGTCGAGATTGGTCTCCTGCTGGTACTGCTTGAGGTAGAGCTTGTCCGAGCGCCCGAACACCTTCCAATCGAGGTGCCGAAGGTTGTCGCCGGCGACATACGGCCGGTGCTGCGCAAACTCGACGGCCAGTCCCTGGTAGGGCGACCGGTGCGTGCCGCTGGTGATGCCCTCGACGATCATCTTGGCCCGCAGCTCGAACGGCGCGAGCTGGGCCAGGGTCTCGGGGGCGAGGTACTCCTCGGCGCGGATGGTGGAGGGGGGCGACGTGGACATGCGTTCGGTCAATCACCTTATCGGCGCTGTCCGGGCGGGGGGGCACTTCGCCGACCGGATTCTGTCCCCCACGTCGGCCTCCGATCGGCGGGAGGGGCAGGTCCCGCTCTGGTCTGGCGCGTCTCCCGCTCCGTTGGGCCGTAGGCTTGACGCATGCGAGAACCGGAATCCCCCCGCACGACCGAAGTCGCCATCGTGGGTGGCGGTCCGATCGGCCTGGAGCTGGCGGTTGCGCTTCAAGGCTCCGGCGTGCCGTCCGTGGTGCTCGAGGCGGGTTGCGTCGGCTCGACGATCGACTGGTGGGCGCCTGGAACCACCTTCTTCTCGAGCCCGGAGCGGATCGGCATCGCCGGCGTTCCACTCGAGTCGCCCGACCAGTCCAAGACGACGCGCGAACGGTACCTCTCCTACCTCAGGGGCGTCGCGCGGCAGTTCGTGCCCGAAATCCGCACCTTCACCCGGGTCGTGGACGTCCGTCGCACCGGGAACGGTTCCGACGCCGGGTTCGTGCTCGACACCGTGCGGAGCACGCACGGCGTGGGCGGACCTGCGGAACAGGCCCGCGCCGACGAGGGACCCGCCGTGCCCGAGCCGTTGCTCGGCTCGTGGCGGGCCAGACGGGTGGTTCTCGCCATCGGCGACATGCACCGTCCAAGGCTCCTCAACGTGCCCGGGGAAGTCCTTCCCCACGTGCGGCACTACCTCGACGATCCCCACCGCTACTACGGGCAACGGGTGCTCATCGTCGGCGGCAAGAACTCGGCGGTCGAGGCGGCGCTGCGCCTACACCGGATCGGCTGCGCCGTGACGATCAGCTACCGCAGCGACACCTTCGATGCGCGGCGGGTCAAGTACTGGTTGCGTCCCGAGCTCGAATGGTTGATCGCGCGAGGGATGATCGAGTTCCTGCCCGGCACCCAGGTCGAACGAATCGACCTGGAGACGGTCACGATCCGATCGACCACGCGCGGATCGGTCAATCGGGTCGAAGCCGACGCCGTACTCCTGCTCACGGGCTACGAACAGGATCCGTTCCTGTTCGAGAAGCTGGGCATCGACCTGGTGGGAGAGGAGCGGGCACCCCAGCACGCCACGGACACGATGGAGACGAACGTGCCCGGGGTGTTCGTGGCCGGGACCGCCGCCGCCGGCACCCAGCGCCGCGCCCGCGTGTTCATCGAGAACGCGCACGTGCACGTGGGACGGATCGTGAAGGCGCTCGGAGGCCACGTGCCAACGTGGGCCGGCAACGGCGATCTCTACGCCAACCTCGAGGAGGCATAGCGGGCGGCATCCGCACCCGAAGGTCCTCGATGCCTCGGTGCCTTGATCCCTCGATGCCTCGGCCCTTCCGTGCTTCCCGCTACTTCATCACCGCGTCCATGCGCTTGGCATCGCCGGCGTCGCCCCCTTCGACGCTCGTGTCCTTCAGCAGCGACTCGATGATCGCGTCGGCCGTGACGCCGTCCGCCTCGGCGTTGAAGTTCGTGATGATGCGGTGCCGCATGGCCGGCAGGGCGATCGAGCGCACGTGCTCCGGCATGACGTGGGTCGAACCGGAGAGAATGGCCTTGGCCTTCGCCGCCAGCACCAGGAACTGGCTTGCCCGCGGTCCGGCACCCCAGGAGAGGTAGTTGCGGACGATCGGCGGACAGTTTCCGGTCTCGTCGCGCACGCGCGTGGCCCGCACGAGGCGCAGGGCGTAGCGGATGACGTGATCCGCCACCGGCACCATGCGCACGAGATCCTGGATGCGCAGGACGTCTGCACCAGTCAGCACCCGCTCGGGTTCGGCGGGCTTGCCCGCGGTGGTCTGCTTGACGATCTGGAGCTCCTGCTCCTCCGACGGGTAGCGCACGCGAATGTTGAACATGAACCGATCGAGCTGGGCCTCGGGCAGCGGATAGGTGCCCTCCTGTTCGATCGGATTCTGGGTGGCCAGCACGAAGAACGGCGCCGGCAAGCGGTGCTGCACACCACCGGCGGTGACCTGTCGTTCCTGCATCGCCTCCAGCAGCGCCGCCTGTGTCTTGGGCGGCGTTCGGTTGATCTCGTCGGCGAGGATGACGTTGGAGAAGATCGGCCCCTTCACGAACCGCAGCTCGCGGGCGCCGGTGGTCTTGTCCTCCTCGATGACCTCGGTGCCCGTCATGTCCGAGGGCATGAGATCCGGCGTGAACTGGATGCGCGAGAAGCCGAGGCTCAAGGTGCGTGCGATGGTGGAGATGAGCAGCGTCTTCGCCAGGCCGGGCACGCCTTCGATGAGGGCGTGCGACCCGCAGACCATGGCCATCAGCACCTGCTCGAGAACCTCGTCCTGGCCAACAATGACCTTGTGCACCTCCGTCCGCAGCCGATCGACCGCGGCCTTCACCTGCTGTGCCCCGGCCTCGGGGTCGGTGGCCTGAACAGCATGTCCTGCCGCGAGCGGATCGGTCATCGAGGCGTCCTCCGTGGTCGTGCGGGGAGTATAGTCCGCGCGGGCGGGAGCTCCGCCCGTGGCATTCGAGCGCACGACGTGCCTGAACTCCCTGAGATCGAGCATTTGCGGCGTTCGCTTGAGCAGCCGCTGGCCGGCGCGACGATTGTGCGGGTCGACGTGCTCCGCGCCGATGTCGTCCGTACCGGTCCCGCGCGGCCCGGCGGCGCGCCGAGACGGGGTCGAGCGGCCGCCACGGCACTGGCGAACCAGCTTGGCGGTGCTCGGATCCTCGACCTCGACCGTCGTGGCAAGCACCTCGCCATCGTCACCGATGCTGGCGTGCTCGACGTGCACCTCGGCATGTCCGGCCAGTTGTTCGTGGTCCCCGGGGACTCGCGTGCATCGACCGGTCCAGCTTCTCGACACGTCCACGTTCGATTCCGACTGCGGACCCGCTCGGGCGACCACACGCTCGTCTTCCGCGATCCTCGACGTTTCGGCGGGCTTTGGATCGTGCGCGACCGAGCCGAACTCAACGCACTCTGCTGGAGCCGCCTCGGTCCCGATGCCCTTGCGACGACGCCAGGAGTTCTGGGCGAGGCCCTGAGCCTGGTGCTTTCCCGTCGCCGTCGCGCCGTCAAGGCGATCCTGCTCGACCAGTCCCTCGTCGCCGGCATCGGGAACATCTACGCCGACGAGGCCCTCTTCCGGGCCGGTGTCCATCCCGCTTCTCCTGGAGGCGGACTTCGATCCGACGACGTGCAGCGCCTGGCCACGGAGATCCATGCCGTCCTCGGCGAGGCGGTGCGGGCGGGCGGCTCGTCCATTCGTGACTACCGGGATGGAGCCGGCCGGCCCGGCTCGTTTGCTCGCCAACACGCCGTGTACGGCCGGAAGGGCCTGCCGTGCCTCCGCTGCGGGGCCCAGCTCTCGGGGCTCTCGATTGGAGGCCGGACCACCGTCCATTGCCCAGGCTGCCAGCCCCGACGCCGATCGATTCGGTCAGGCCGACGACCGATCAGCGCGGTCCAGTCAGCCCGAGCTTGAGAGTTGTCCACAATGGCCACTCCAGGTTGGCGAGGGTATTGGCGCCTGCCGGCAGGGGTGAACCGATCGAATCCACATCACGAGCGTGAAGCTGGAGAGGAAGGGGGGGCTCAATTCTTCTCCATCATCACAGAATTAGGGTCTGACGATATGTGGATAACCCAAGCTGAACAATCATAAATTGCTGATGTGTAGGTGGTTGCATCACACCAAACGGGCGAGGTGGTCTGTCAATTGCGCGACAACTGTCGTCGGCTCCTTCCGGGCCAGCGGTATCGGTTCGGGAAGGCGACAGGTTGTCCACCAGACACCATCCTCGGGGCGGCGGCGACGCCAACGGTCGCGCATCGGAAAGCGCCAAGTTGTCCACATCGCCCGCAACAGGCGCCGGGAGCCGTCGAGGGCCGTCGGACACCCGTTCTCGAACGACGCGATCGCCCCGCTCGGTCAAGTCCACGGGCGCCTTGGACCGGACCGGCGGTCGACCGGAGCATCGCGGACCCGCCGAGCTCAACTCCCCGGACCGGCCAGGCGCTCCTCGAGCCGCGTGATCTCGCCGGAGAACGACTCGTCATTCCCGCATCGGTTGGTCACCGTCTTCACGGCATGCATGACGGTGGTGTGGTCGCGTCCGCCGAAGTAGCCGCCGATCTCCTCCAGGCTGTACCTCGTGTGCTTTCGGGCGAGGTACATGCAGACCTGGCGGGGCAGGGCGATCGACTTGTGGCGACGCTTCGACAGGAGATCGACGAGCTTCACGTCGTAGTAGCGGGTCACCGCATCGATAATCGACTGGATGGTGAGCTGGTTGCCGCCTCGTCCCCCGCCGGAATCGTCCGCCAGGGCCTGCTTCGCCAGGTTCAAGTCGATCGCGAGCCCGCTGGCGAGGGCAAGGGCTTGGATGCGGGTGATGGCCCCCTCGATCTCGCGGATGTTCGAATCGATCCGGGCGGCGACGTAGGCCGCCACATCGTCGGGTATCTGGAGGTCGCGGATGGCCGCCTTGGTGCGCACGATGGCCAGGCGGGTCTCGTAGCAGGGCTTGTCGATCCGCGCGACCAGGCCGCAGTTGAATCGGCTGACGAGTCGCTCCTCCAGGTCGGGGATTTCCGACGGAGGCGCATCGGAGCTGAGCACCACCTGCTTGCCGGACTGCTGGAGGCTGTTGAACGTGTGGAAGAACTCCTCCTGCGTCTGTTCGTGCCGCGAGAGGAAGTGGATGTCGTCGAGGACGAGCACGTCAACCGTGCGGAAGCGGTGGCGGAAGTCCGACATGCGTCCGGCCCGAACGCATTCGTGGAACTGCTCCATGAAGGTGTTGCAGGAGATGTAGTGGATCTTGGTGCGGGGGGCGTCGGACAGGATCGACAGGCAGATCGCCTGGAGCAGGTGCGTCTTACCGAGCCCCACACCGCCGTGGACGAAGAGCGGGTTGTATGCGCGACCGGGCTTCTGGGCGACGGCGACCGATGCGGCATGGGCGAGGCGGTTGGCGGGACCGATGACGAAGTTGTCGAACGAGTAGTCCGGGCTGAGGATCATGTCCTCGGCCATGGCGGGCAGGGCTTCCGCGTTCTCCGCGGGCTGGTCGGATCCGGACGGCGCGACGGCAGGCGCGATCAGGTCGTCCTCGCCCACGAAGCGAACCGCAAGCAGGCGGCCCGTGACGGCCTGCACCGCCTCCGTGAACGGCTGCGCACAGCAGCGCTGGAGGTACCGGAGCTGAACGGGCTCGCGCACCAACAGCCGGACCACGCCTTGGGCGAGATCGACCGGCTGGATGTCGTCGAACCAGTGACGACATGTGTCGGGATGGTGTTTCCGCAGGTACGCAATGATCGCGCCCCGCAGCTCGGGATCAGGTCGACCCATCGTCACAAGACCCTATGTTCGTGCTTGCCCAGTTCGTCCGCCGTCGAGCCCGCCCGAAGGCCCCATCTCCCAAGGGAGCCGCCGTTTGCCATCGCCGTTCGCACCCATGCTTCGGCACTCGTACGCGATTCGGAATCTACGACACCATTCGACGATCGTCAACCGCCTTCGGCCACATTCGACGTGGTGGCGGAACGTTCCGCCTGCGCGGCGGCTTCCGCCGCACATTGCCGCTCGTAGCGGGCGCGGTTTGCGCGATGGTCCATCAGGAACAGAACGCGTTCGGAGTGTTCCGGGGCGAGCTCCTCGAGGCGCTGCCGGGCGAAGCCGATCGTGGTGCGGCGGGAGATGTGCGTGACCACGATGGTCTTGGCTTGCCACACCTGGAGCAGCGCCACCAGGTCCTCGACATGCATGTGCCGACCGACCTTGGCCCGACCGCGGTGGTCGGGCTCGAAGAACGTGCACTCCGTGATCACCACCTGCGCCTTCGCGAACTCGTCGCGAAACAGGAAGGGGCCGACCTCGGTGTCCCCGGTCACCGCAATCAGCGGGATTTCCAGGGTCTTGGTGATCTCCTGGCCCTGACCCTTCAGCTCCCGAAGCCGCTCCTGGGGGAGGTTCAGGAACTCCTCGCGGAGCTTGCTCCGACGCTCGATCACGGCGTAGCCCAGGGACGGCGACGTGTGGCTCACTTCGATCGCCCGGAGGTTGACGTTGTTCTTGATCTCGATCTGCTCTTCCGGCGCCAGGGGCACGATCTCGTGCGGCGTGCGCTGGAGCTCGAGCTCAACCCACGACTGCATCATGGACTGCAACGGTCCCGCCACCTTGGGGTGGCACACGCAGCGACCGGTCCCGAGCTTCTGGAAGATGCGCTGGCTGAAGTAGTACGGCAGCCCCGCGATGTGGTCCATGTGCGCATGGGTCAGCGCAACGGTGGGGCTTGGCAGGGCGATGCGCGGACAGAGGCCGATGTCGAAGCAAACATCGAGCTCCGGCACCTGCACCACCGTCTCTTCGCCGGCGATGCTGATCCCTTGGATGCGCCAGGGCGGAACGTAGAGGAAGCCGACCTGCCCTTCCCGGGGGGGCATGCTTGGAGGCATGTGGAATCTCCTTCGGCAGCGCTGCCGCGCGGCCGGGAATGCTGAACCACCGATCGTAGGACCCGCGCTCGGAGAAGCCAACACGGGCGCCGTCGCCGCGCCGGCCGCGGTCACGCCGGAAACGGTTGACTCCGATGGCGGAGGCGGTATCCTCCGGGGTCCTGAATTTGCTGGCCCCTTCGTCTAGCCCGGTCCAGGACACCAGGTTCTCATCCTGGTAACAGGGGTTCGAATCCCCTAGGGGTCACTTCCGCCGCCCGGCCGCTGGCCGGGCGGCGTTGTTTGCGCTCCTGATTCCGTGAACCGGCGGCCCTTCGAGGGGGGTTGGGGGCTGGGCTCAATCGCGGCCGAGGAATGGTGCCGTGGCTACGCTCACGGGTGCATGGGCGACCCACCGGACTTCACCAAGGCGCTGAACGGGCTGCTTCAGGACGATCGGTACGAGATCGTCATGGCGGCCATCTACGACCAGTTGCGCGCGCTGGCGGCTCCAGTCGTCTCGCAGGAGCCGGGCGGCCTCCGGGGTCACGGCACGGGCATG
>JAGQOG010000351.1 GCA_020427695.1 Phycisphaerales bacterium | reverse complement strand
AAGCGGGCGGAGGAGATCGCCGCCCCGGACAAGGCCGACTTCTTCAACGCGATGTACGCCGAGCTCCCCCCCGACCTCGTCCGCCAGCGCGACACGATGCGAACAAGCTCGTTGGGGCAGGAAGGCGCGGAAGAAGGCACGGAGGCATCGAGGCATCAAGGCATCAAGGGTTGAGCCCGGGAACCCGAATGGAGCTGTGCGACCGATGAAGGCCAAGGTAAGGAGCTACCGTGATCTGGTCGCGTGGCAACTTGCCTATGCGCTTGGTCTCGAGGTCCACCGAATCGCGCGAACGATGCCGACTGGCGAGAGCTTCGGCCTGGGCTCGCAGCTCCGTCGAAACGCCATCTCGGTGGCGTCCAACATCGCCGAGGGATACGGCCGTGGTGCCCGAGGCGACTACCTCCGCTTTCTCCGGGTGTCTCGCGGCTCGATTTACGAGATGGATACACAACTCCTGTTCGCCCGCGATCTTCAATTGCTCGACGATTCGACGTACGCCCGAACCAAGGCCATGCTCGACGAGAGCGAGCGCGTGCTGGCCGCCCTGATCCGCTCGCTCGAGCGAACAAAGCCGGTGGATCCGACGACCACGCATGCCAGTTCGTTCGATCGTGCACAACCGTTCCAGGACCCCCCCGCCGACCCGCTTGCCTAACACCGCATCTCCAGCCCAACGCGTCGAGTCGGTCTCCCCCTCGATGCCTTGATGCCTCGATGCCTCGATGCCCGGACCTCTCCCATGGCCAACCTCACCCTCGTCCAAGCCATCAACCTCGCCCTTGTTCAGGAAATGGAGAAGGACGATCGCGTCATCCTGCTCGGGGAGGACGTCGGACTCAACGGCGGCGTCTTCCGGGTCACCGAAGGTCTGCACAAGCGCTTTGGCGGCAATCGGGTCGTCGACACGCCGCTGGCGGAGAGCGGGATCATCGGCACGTCGATCGGGCTGGCCATGAACGGGCTTCGACCTGTGCCGGAGATCCAGTTCGAAGGCTTCCTCGGCCCCGCGTACGACCAGCTCTGCTCGCACGCGGCCCGCATGCGCAGCCGCACCCGCAGTGCCTTCACCGTGCCGCTGACGGTGCGGGTGCCGGTCGGCGGCGGCATTCACGCGCCGGAGCTCCACAGCGACTCGCCCGAGGCGATCTACGCCCACACGCCCGGCATCAAGGTCGTCATGCCCGCCTCGCCGTACGACGCGAAGGGACTCCTCATCGCGTCGATCCGCGATCCCGATCCGGTCATCTTCTTCGAGCCGAAGCGCATCTACCGCGCCTTCCGCGAGGACGTGCCGGAGGACGAGTACACGATTCCGATCGGCAAGGCCCGGGTGGTCTGCGAGGGCGAGGAGATGACGATGGTCTCGTGGGGCGCGTCGGTCGTGCAGTGCATGCAGGCGATCGAGGCGTCCAACCGGTCGATCGAGCTGATCGACCTCCGCACGATCTTCCCCATGGACATCGACACGGTGACCGCGAGCGTCAAGAAGACCGGTCGCGTGGTCATCGTGCACGAGGCACCGAAGACCGCCGGCTTCGGGGCGGAGATCGCGACCCGCATCACCGAGGAGTGCTTCCTCCATCTCGAGGCGCCACCACAGCGGGTGACCGGCTTCGACACCACCATGCCCTACTACAAGCTCGAGCTCGAGTACATGCCCGACGCCCAACGGATCGCGAAGGCGATCGAGGAGACGGCGGCGTACTAGACCAGTCTGGCAACTGGGACCGGAATTTGGGACCGGAATTTGGGACCGGAATTTGGGACCGGAATTTGGGACCGGAAATTGGGGACAGGAGCTGGGGACATCCGGAACTGGACACTGGGAATCGAGACACAAGGCGACAATCGCAATGGCCGGAACCAAACAACCATCCGATCGATCCCACTTCATTCTCCCCGACCTCGGCGAGGGCGTTCACGAGGCCGAGCTCATCAAGTGGCGGGTCAAGCCCGGTGAGCCGGTCAAGGAACACCAGACCATGGCCGAGATGGAGACGGACAAGGCCCTCGTGGAGGTGCCGAGTCCGTGGGACGGCGTGATTGGCGAGTTGTGCGCCAAGGAAGGCGAGATCGTCAAGGTCGGCTCGATCCTCGTGCGCTACCAGGCGGCCGGTGCGGCCCCGTCCGAGGCGACGACCCGGACGGCGAGCAAGAGTTCCGCCAGCACAGCGCCGGCGCGCGAGGCCGTGAAGGCGGCGAGCGGCGAAGGCGAGGACGCGGGCACCGTCGTCGGCAGCGTGTCGGGCACGCTCACGGTCTCGGATCGGTTTGCCCGCCGCCCCGAATCCAACGGCGAGAGCGAGGCGAGGGGCAAGGCGCTGGCCACGCCCGCCGTGCGCCGACTCGCCCGCGAGTTCAAGGTGGACATCAACCGCGTTCCGGGTTCCGGGCGCGGGGGCCGCGTCACGGCGAGCGACGTCGAGGCGTTCGCCCGCAGTGGCAGCACGATCGTCCGTGGCGGCGAGTCGGCGGCGTTTGCCGCCACGGCCGTACCGGCACCCGCCAATCTGCCCGCGGTCAGCGCCGACGGCGTCAGCCAGCGCATTCCGTTCCGAGGCGTCCGCCGCAAGATCGCCGAGGCGCTGAGTCTCTCCGTGCGGACCACGGTGCACTTCACCGTGGTGGACGAGGCCGATGTGACGGCCCTCGACCGCAAGCGCAAGGAGTACGCCTCGGTCCTGGGCCAAAAGCTGAGCTTCCTGCCGTTCATCATGGCCGCCGTCTGCAAGGCACTGCGCCAGCATCCTGCGATCAACGCCAACGTGGACGACGCGAATGGCGAGATCCTGCTCAAGGGAGTCGTCAACCTCGGTTGCGCCGTGGACACCGAGCACGGCCTCATGGTGCCCGTGATCCGCGATGCCGACCGGCGCTCGATCGTGCAGCTCGCGGACGCGGTCAAGGATCTCGCCGGCCGCTGCCACAACCGCACCGTCGCCCGCGAGGAGTTGAACGGCGGCACGTTTACCATCAGCAACGTCGGCAGCTACGGCGGGATGTTCGCCACCCCGATCATCAACTATCCGGAGGTCGGCATTCTCGCGGCCGGAAGGGCCAAGGAGAAGGTGATGGTCAAGGGCGGCCAGTTCTACGCCGGGTTGTCCCTCCCGCTGAGCATGTCGTGCGATCACCGCGTCGTGGACGGCGCCGAAGGCGCCCGCTTCCTGAACACCGTGGTGAAGCTCCTCGAGAACCCGGCGCAGCTGGTGGGGTGAGCGACCCGGCAACGGGCCCGCGATCCGCGATCACCCCCGAAATCGGGGACAGCCACGAATGGCATGAAGCGAACGGCACTCGAGGTCTCCGTGGCGGCGGTCGTGCGCCCTCGGCTTGACAAGCGGCTGTAGCCCTTCGGCCTGCGCTTCACCCTTCTGGGCTCGAATCTTCCCGGCCGGTCCGGCACCACGTCCTTCGCGATCCACGCCAGCAGCGCCGCCAGACGGCCGCAGTCGCCGTCCGCCCGTCCGGCCCCGCCGAGCAGCAGCGAACGGCCCATCGTCTGGAGGCGATGCAGCGTTCCCGCGAAGCTCATGCGGCGCGGCTGCGTGCCCGCCGACCTGGCGGCCTCCCACATCAGCAGCCGGATCAGGTTGTAGAGGAGCGCGTGCATCAGGACCTCCTTCCGCACCACGTCGACGCTCCTGCCGCGCAGCGTCTCCATCCTGAGGACCGTCTTGAGGCTCCGGAGGTTCAGCTCCGCCATCCACCGGTCGCGGTAGAGCTTCAGCAGGTCGTCCGCCGGCGCCTCCTCCGGGTCGAGGATGGTCGTCACCACCACCAGCTTCCGGCTGCGGGAGCCGCGCGCCTCGAGCGTCGTGCGCACCATGCGAAGCGCCATCTCCTCCGGGAGCCGCTCGAACTCCTCGCGCGTGAGGCCGCATCGCGACAGCCACTGCCTCGGGCGCTTCCACGTGACCAGGCGGTCGCCGCGGCCGAGCCGGCGATCCTGGCGGAAGTCCGCCGAGCGGCGCTGGTGTAGGCGGAAGACCACGTCGGCGCCGCGCTCCCTCAGCCGCGCGATGTCCACGTACGAGCAGTAGTAGCGGTCCGCCAGCGCCACGTCTCCGGGCCGGAAGCGGTCGAGGATCGTCCGGAACAGCTTCTGCTCGCTGTCGTGCAGCGGGCCTACGACGATCTCCAGCAGGGCGCCCGTCCCCCAGCAGAACACCGCCAGCAGCCGCATCACGGGGAATCCGCATCCCGCGCTCTGGCCCGGCGGCTGCGGGTACGCCGCCTGGAGCGCCGCCTCGTCGGGCATGCTCGCGCTGGAGCCGTCGATGAGCAGGACGCGGCGGCCGCGCCACAGGCGCCCGGCGCCGGCGATCGCGGCGATCCGCTCCGTCGCCTCGCCGAGCGTGGCGGCGAGGACCGCCTCGGGCAGCCGCTGGCGCGCGCCGCAGAAGGCGCTGGGGTCGGCGGACGGCGGCACCCGCCCCTCGTCCAGGCCGGTCGACGCGAGCTCCGCGAGGATCTCCGCGACTCCGGCCCGCAGCGTCTTCGCCCCGTTGAGCGCCTGGAGCAGGAACGCCACCAGCGTGGTGGTCGGCGACCAGAACGACTCGCGCCACTCGTGGCCGGCCTCGCGGCAGCGCCGCTCGACCTCGTCGGCCCCGAGCAGCGCGAGAACCGACTTCGACCGGGACATCGCCGACTTGAACTGGCGCCTCCAATGCGCGATAGTGCTCATCCTGAGCCTCCTGGCGAGCGGTGTCGTGAAGCAACACCAGCATCGCCGGAGGCTCTTCTTCGCGCAAGCGCGCGCAAGTGCGCCTGGCACAACAAGTTACGTGCGGCCGTTCCTTCGCTTCATGCCATTCGTGGCTCCCCCATTTGTTACACCTTGATGAAATCCAGCCCCAGCCCTATTGACAAGGTCCGAGATCTGGGCACAATTTTGAAGCTACGGGGGTTTCTCTGCCGCAACGACGGGGCTTGATGCGCCAACACGCTTGGAGTTTCGCATGGCGGCGGAGCGCCTACTCGAATTGTGCCCATACGACTCGCTCGCACTCGATGAGTGGAGCCGGGATACGTCGATCCGCGTCCGTTGGAGGGTCGCTGGGCTCCTTTGCTTGTCGCTCATTGCGGGAAGTCAGTCCTCCGCTGCATCGGCACCGGAGCCTGGAGGCGCACCGCAACTCGCTGTGCCAGAGAACGGCGATGCAAGCAACCAAGCTGTCGAGGTGATAGTCGATGGTTGGACCGGGTTCGTAGAATGTACCGACCCGGATGTGGTTCAGTCGACTATCCAAGAAGCGCGATCTGGATACTCGTCACGCATACGGCACTATCAGCGAGTTCTGGGTGTGACTTGGATTAGCGACGCGGAGTGTGTTGCAGGTCAGCTTGAGTGGCCGAGCGAGCACGACGCTCGCCGCAGTGCGCGGCAGCCGCTATTCGCGTTCCAACTCACATGGCCTCCCCCGGATTGTACCCGACTCGTCGGTAGTACCCACACCATTGAGTGGTCGGGAATGGTGAACGGGGTCATCCATGTAGGGCGCAACGGTGCACACTCCACATCATCGCCACCGCCGCTGCTCCGCCAGCTGCTCTATTTCTCGACTATGCCCGAGGTCGCTTGCCAGCTGTTCGGGATGTCGGAAGCGCAATCCAGAATTGATGACCAACGCGGCGGTGTCCGAGTATTCGAGTCCCGTGACGGGGCAAACAAGCTTCGCCGCAGATTGACGCTCGTGGCCTCGGACAGTGCAGGGCACTGGACATACGAGGTATTCGACCGTGTACACGACGAGGTGATGTGCCGCGACTTCGCATACGTCGTTCCTCAGGCGCCGCAGATCTCTATTCCAGTC
This sequence comes from Phycisphaerales bacterium, assembly GCA_020427695.1. Classification (GTDB taxonomy): domain Bacteria; phylum Planctomycetota; class Phycisphaerae; order Phycisphaerales; family SM1A02; genus JAGQOG01. The sequence continues at coordinate 12,564 of JAGQOG010000351.1, read as the reverse complement.
GATCCCGCGGAGTTGCGGAGTTTCTATTCGGCTGTCCCGCGATCGGCGACAGTGGCGTTCATGGACCTGGAAGGGTTCGATTCGCTTGTGGGTGATCCTCGCACTGTCTACCCCGACGTCGCGGAGGCCACCGTCGAACCGGTCGGCGCCCGCGTGTCGCCCGTCGCTATCACAATCGCATCTGCATCCGCAGGCATGGGCGTGTGGCTCATCGCGTCCGGCATGCGACTTCGTCGAAGGAACTGTAACCATGCAGCTACAAGAGAGTAGAGTTGGGCGTACGCTCGTGGGCGGCGCCTTGATATTGCTTGCTGTGATACTCGGCGAGTCTTCCATCCTGTCCGCATGCTTCCAGCCGATCAATAACGGTACCTGCGGGACGACCCAGCATGGACCAACCATGACGTGTACTTGCGACAACCCCCCTTGCCTTTGCCAGTACGGAAGCAGTGGGCCGCAGTGGTCCATCATTGCTCCACCCATCTACCGGTGCGGCGAGTCTACCTACACGACCGGGTACCAAAACTGCGACGGCACAGCTCAGGTTCAGGCCTACAGGTATTCTTATCATTGCGTGGACGGATGCTGGGAGGAGGAGTCGGCGGCGCCGTGGGGAAATTCGTGTCCAACGAGCACCTGGAGTGGAAACTGCAACTGAGCCGTTCTCCAACGATTGATCCGGTCGCCGCTGATGCGAGTTTGAGGTGCCGCGTGATGATCAAGATGCGTGCCACCTGCTTGGTGAGCCTCGCCCTGGCGTGTACTGCGATTGTGACGCCGCAGGCATCGTGTCAATGGCTTCGCCCAATCGAGACTCCCTGGGAGTCTCGATTTGGTCCGGAGACGATTCGCGAGCTCCTATCTTCACTGAAGCTCGACACCGATCGGCAGGCTCAGGTCGAGCGGGTCGTGGGCGAACATGCCGATGAGGTGGCGCTCGCGAAGCAGCGCAGCGCGCCGTTCGCGTCTCGGTGGGAAAGCGAGTACGTGCGAGGCTCTCCGCCAACCGATCCGAGTCAAGCGACTGAGTGGGAGCACTCTAGGTACCAATTGGAACAGGAAGCGGCTCGCTGGGCCGAGGTCTTCGCGGCCATCGATCGGACGTTCGTCTCAAGATTCAATGATCTTCTGCAGCCGAGTCAGCAGCGACGGCTTTCACAGTGGATGCAGAGTCGCTCGGAGAGTGATTTTCGTCGGCTCCGACTCATGGTAGATGAGTCACAGGTTGACTTGGTCGAAGTTGTGCGGAATTGTGCACTCGATACCGGCATTACTCCAAGCGACGCAATCGAAGAGTTGCTCGATTCCTATGCGTCACAGCGAGTAGCTCTCGTACGTAGAGTTCTGGACGCCAGCGTCAGCGAAGCACGGAACCTGTGGCAGCAAACCGAAGCCCAGTTTCGCGCGAACCAGGCGATTCGCAATGATCCGACGGACCCAACGGCAGGGAATCGCTACAGAAAGCGGCAGTTCGAACTCATGGCGGCTGCCGCGGCGCCGCAGGTCGAGTTGCGAGCACTGAATCGACGGAGTCTAGAATCCCTCGCTGGACTTGCAGGGGAACCGCTGCTCATTTGCATCCGACGGGAATACCGCGAGCTCGCGTATCCAACAGCCTTTGGTGAGAGTCCCCGAGTGATCCGACTCGAGCAATCAGTGAATGCCCTTGGCGACCTGGCCGCGGCACAGCGCGATGTGATCGATGCCGAGACCGCCAGGTTCGAGGAACAGCGCGTTGAATTGGGCGAGAGGATGGCTGACGCGAAAGATCAGCAGATAGCTTCAATTCTTGCGGGAGGGGGGGCGGATGGCGTGATGGCGACAAAGGCCTGGCAGGAAGCGGTGGCGGCTCGCGACAAACTTGAGCAGGAACTCATCGATCACATCCTGGAGACCCTCACCCCGGAACAGAGGGAGACGGTGATGACAAGACCGGGACAGCCACCGTCTTCTGGCCGTTCGCTCGGGACGGGAGGAGCGCCTCCCCCGCCAGGCGGGCAGGATCCGGGCCACGCACGGCAGGGCCTGGCGGAGTTTCGGGATCGGGATAATTAGGGACAGCCACGAATGGCATGAAGCTAACGGCATTCGGGGTCTCCGTGGCGGCGGTAGTGCGCCCTGGGCTTGGTGAGGCGGCTGTAGCCCTTCGGCCTGCGCTTCACCCGGCGGGGCTCGAACCTCTCGGGGCGTGCCGGCACCAGGTCCCGCGAGACGCACGCGAGGACGAGCGCAAGCGCCTCGCGCACCTGCCTTCTCGGCGTGCCGGCGGCAAGGACGAGCGGACCGGCGCGTCGGAGCCGATCAAGCGTGCCCGCGAAGCTCAGCCGCCGCACGTCGCGGCCGCTGGCCCGCGCCGCCTCCCACATCAGGATGCGGATCAGGTTGTACGCCGTCGCGTGCACCAGCAGCTCCTTGCGCACCACGTCGACGCTCCGGCCTCGCAGCACGTCCATGCCGAGCGACTGCTTCAGGCTCCGCAGGTTCAGCTCGACGGTCCACCGGTCCCCGTACAGCGCAAGAAGGTCGTCGGTCGAGGCCTCCTGGGGATCGAGGACGTCGTCACCAGGACGATCTCCCGGCTTCGGAATCCCTTCGGCGTCCGCGTGGTGCGCACCATCCGCAGCGTCATCTCCTCGGGAAGCGCCTCGAACCGCTCTCGCGACAGCCCGCATCGTGGAGGCCACCGCTTCGGGCGACGCCATGCGACGAGGCGGTCCTCCGGCCCGAGGCGGGTTCCCTGGCGGAAGTCGGTCGATCGGCGCTGGTGCAGGCGGAGCACCACGTCGGCGCCCCGCTCCCTCAGCCTGGCGATGTCGACGTAGGAGCAGTAGTGGCGGTCGGCGAGCACGACGTCGCCGGGTCCGAAGCGGTCGAGCATGTCGCGGAAGAGCCCCAGCTCGCTGTCGCGAAGCGAGCCGATGCGCAGGTCGAGGACGACGCCGGTGCCCCAGCAGAAGAGCGCCGTCGCCCGCGCCACCGGGAAGCCGCACCCGGCGGCCTGGGCCTCGGGTTGCGGGAACGCGTCCTGGAGCTCCGGCTCGTCGGGCATGCTCACGCAGGTGCCGTCGACCACGACCACGCGGCGGCCGCGCCACCGCCTGTCGTCGCCGGCGAGGGCGGCCGCCCGCCCGGCCGTCTCGCGGAGGACGGAATCGAAGACGCGCTCGGGCAGGCGGCGGCGCGCCTGCGCAAACGCGCTCGGGTCGGCCGAGGGGATCTCCCGCGCCGGATCCGTGGCGACCAGGTGCGACAGCAGGTCGGCGACTCCCGCTCGGAGCGACTTCGAGGCGTTCAGCGCCTGGAGCAGGGAGCACAGCAGCGTGGGGCCGGGCGACCAGAACGACCTCCGCCACGTGTGGCCCGCCTCCCTGCACCAATGCTCCACGCGCTCGGGATCGAGCACGGTGCGGACGGATTCGGAACGCCCGATGGCGGACTTGAAACGGCGCGTCCAATGCGCGATAGTGCTCATCCTGAGCCTCTTGGCGTGCGGTGTCGTGAAGAAACACCAGCATCGCCGGAGGCTCTTTTTCGCGCAAGCGCGCGCAAGTGCGCCTGTCAAAACGGGTTACGTGCGGACCTCGCTTCGCTTCATGCCATTCGTGACTGTCCCCGATTTGGGCTCGATTTCGCGATTTCGGCTTTCTGGTGACTGTCCCCGATTTAGGCTTGTGGTGCCCTCGGGAGCCCATGACGATGCGCCACGAACACCTTGCTCATCCTGTGTCCCTGTCCGCCATCCTCTTGGTGACCCTGGTCGCCCAGCCCGTTGTTGCAGACCATGCGGGCCCGCGCTATCGCGCGACCGTCTATCCCCCGATCGCGAACTTCGAGTCGGCGTACCCCGGTGCACTGACGCCCGCCGGCGCCATCGTGGGACAGGCATCGCCCAAGCCGTTCAACCCCCAGTCGATCGCGGTGATGACGGCCAAGGTCGGACTCTCCGAGCTTCCGACCGACGCGGACTCCTACAACCAGGCGCTCGGCGCGAGCATCGGCGGACTCGTCGTTGGCATGGCAGGCTCCGCACCGTGGTACTGGCTCGAAGGCGCCGGTGCGGCGTTGTCGCCGCTCCCCGGATACCTCCAAGGCGCTGCCTGGGACGCGAACGCTTCCGGCCTGATCGTCGGCAATCACGTGAACGATCTGTTCGGTCTCGACATCCCGGTGTACTGGCCCGCGTTCGACGCGGAGGCGATCGAGCTTCCGTTCCCCGGCGGCCTCGGCGGCTCGGGCGGCGCGGCGTTCGCCGTGAACGACGCCGGCGAGATCGCAGGCATCGCGGCGCCGACCGGGTTCTTCCAGGCGGTGCGCTGGGACGATGTGCGGAGCGACCCGATCACCATCGGGCCGCTTCCCGGCGCCGTTGGCGGCGAGGCGCGGGCCATCAACGGTGTCGGAGACATCGCGGGCCGCAGCACCTTCCCCGACCTTTCCGTGCATGCGATGCTGCACAAGCGGTTCGAGAACGAGGTGGTGGACCTCGGGGTGCTCGGAGGCAGTTTCAGCGAAGCGCTCGGCATCAACGACGAGCGGCAGGTCGTGGGCGTGTCGAGCACCGGCGGCCCCGGCCACGGATTCCTCTGGGAGGCCGGCACGCTCTACGACCTCAACGACCTGATCGTCTCGACCAACGAGTCGTTCCTCTACGTCTCCCAGGCCGTGGACATCGATGCGGCCGGCCGCATCGCCGCGGAGGTGGTGGTGGGGAAGGTCGTTGACGGCGCCCGGCGCATCGCCCTCCTCGAGCGGTGCCAGTCGGCCGACCTCGATTGCGACGGCTCGGTGGACGGGGCCGACCTCGGAGCGCTCCTCGCCCAGTGGGGCACGCCCGGCAACGCCGATCTCGATGGAAGCGGTATCGTCGACGGCGCCGATCTGGGATCGCTGCTGGCGGCCTGGACGGGCTGATCACGCGCGGAGGGAGCCGGGAGCCGTCATCCGGATCCCCCATCGTGGGTTGGCGGATGCCCGGTCGCCCCGCGCCCGAGCAATCTCCCCATCCACTCCGTCGCACCCTGCACCGCGACGTAGAGCACGGGAACGAACAGCAGCCCGAGCACGGTGTTGCTGATCATGCCGCCCACCACCGCCGTACCCAGCGCCTGGCGACCAGCGGCGCCCGCACCCGAGGTGAGCATCAGCGGAATGCACCCGCAAATGAAGGCCAGGGAGGTCATGAGGATGGGACGCAACCGCATGCGCGACGCGTCGATCGCGGATTCGACCAGACCCATGCCCTTGGCGTGGTTCGCGCGGGCGAACTCGACGATCAGGATCGCGTTCTTCGCCCCCAGCCCCACGAGCAGCACCAGTCCGATCTGGGTGAAGACGTTGTTGTCGAGGCCGCGCCACATGAGTATGAGCATGGCGCCCAGGATCACCAGCGGAACGGAGAGGATGACCGCCAGCGGCAGCGTCCAGCTCTCGTACTGGGCGGCGAGGATCAGGAACACGAGCACGATCGCCAGGACGAACACGAGCCCGCCCTGGCCCGCGGTCTGCTTCTCCTGGAAGGAGAGCGCCGACCACTCGAAGCCGGTGCCGGGAGGCAGGTTCTCCTGCGCCACCTGCTCCATCAGCGCCAGCGCCTGGCCCGAGCTGATCCCCGGCGCGGGGCCGCCGTTCACGGTGGCGGACGGGAAGAGGTTGAAGCGCGTCACCATTTCGGGGCCGACGGCATCGCGCTCGGTGATCAAGGTGCCCAACGGCACCATCGCGCCGGTGCGGCTGCGCACCTCGACCTTGCCGATGTCCGTCGCCCGCTGGCGGTACGGCGCCTCCGCCTGCACCGTCACCTGGTACGTCCGGCCGAAGAGATTGAAGTCGTTGACGTACGCCGATCCGAAGTTGGCGGCCAGGGCGTCGAACACCGATTCGAGGGGAACGTTGGCCTCCAGCGCCTTCTCGCGATCGATGTCGAGGTAGATCTGCGGCACGCCGGCGCGGAACGACGAGTTCACGCCCGTCAGATTGGCCTGGGCGTTCGCCGCTGCGATCAGGTCGTTCACCACCGTTTGCAGCATCGCCGGTCCGAAGCCGCTGCGGTCCTGCACCCGCATCTCGAAGCCCGAGGTCATGCCGATGCCGTCCACCGCCGGCAACGTGAACACGATGGGCACGGCCTCCTTGATCGGCGCCAGCCGGCGCTGCACATCGCCCATCACGGCCGCGAGCGTCTGTCCCTTGGGGAGGCGCTCCGACCAGTCGTCGAGCATGGCGAATCCGAAGCCGTAGCTCGATCCGGCGCCGGCGATGAGGCCGTAGCCGGTGACGGTCACGTAGTCGCGCACGCCGGGGGTGGCCTTCAGCTCCTCGCCCACTCGACGCATCACGGCCTCGGTGCGGGCCTGCGAGGCGCTGGGCGGCAAGCGCATCTCGAGCATCACCAGTCCGCGGTCCTCGATGGGCAGAAACCCGGTCGGCACCATCGTCATTGCGATCCAGGTGGCGAACATGACCGCCCCGAACAGGACGAGGGCGGGAACGATCCGGAATCCGCGCACCGAAAGGCCGACGATCCCGCCGTAGGCTCGGATCAGCGCGTCGAAGGTCGCGTTGAACGCCCGGCTGAACGGGTTCGGCTTGTGGCCCGGTCGATGCGGCTTCAGGATCAGGCCACACAGGGCCGGGCTCAGGGACAGCGCGTTGACGGCGCTCAGCGCCGTGCTCACCGCGATCGTCACCGCAAACTGCTTGTACATCTGGCCGGTCAGACCCGGAACGGTGGCCGTCGGCAGGAACACCGCCATGAGGACGAGCGAGATCGCGATGATCGCGCCGGTGATCTCGGTCATCGACTTCGCCGTGGCTTCGGGCGGCGGAAGGTGCGACTCCGACATGTTCTGTTCGACGCTCTCCACCACCACGATCGCGTCGTCCACCACGATGCCGATCGCCAGCACGAGGCCAAAGAGGGTCAGCGTGTTGACGGAGAACCCGAGCACGCCCATGAAGGCGAACGTCCCGATGATCGCCACCGGGATGGTCAGGATGGGGATGAGCGTGGCCCGGAAGCTCTGCAGGAAGAGCAGCACCACCAGGACGACGAGAACCACCGCCTCGAGCAGGGTCTTGATGACCTCGTGCTGGGCGGCCCGCACGAACTCCGCGTTGTCGTAGGCCACCTTCAGTTCCATGCCGGGCGGCACGGTCTCGGCGATCTCCGCGATCAGGCTGCTCACGCCGTCCGACGTCGCCACCGCGTTCGCTCCGGGCGCCAGATACACCATCATGATCGTCGCCGGACGACCGTTGAAGGCACCGAGCAGGCTGTAGTCCTTCCCGCCCAGCTCCACCCGGGCGACGTCGCGCAACCGCACCACGCGCCGCCCGTCCGCCCGAACGACGATCGATTCGAACTGCTCGACGGTGCGCAGCCGCCCGAGCGTCTGCACGGCGAGTTGGAACGCGCCCTGCCCGTCGTTCGGTGGTCCGCCAATGGTGCCTGCGGCCACCTGCACGTTCTGGGCGCGAACGGCCGCCAGGATCTCGTCCACGGTCATTCCGCGCGTCTTCAAGGTTTCGGGATCGATCCAGATCCGCATCGCATAGTCGCGCTGCGGGAAGAGCATCGTGTTCCCGACGCCGGCGACCCGCTTGACGCGGTCGGCGACGTTGATCGACATGAAGTTCGAGAGGTACGTTTCGTCGTACGTTCGGCGCTGCTCCTCGGTGGCGTCGGCCGTCGAGGAGACGGTGACGATCGCGATGAAGCTGCTCGACTGCTTCTTCGTCGTCACCCCCTGCGAACGGACCTCGGGCGGCAGTCGCGGCTCCGCCTGGTTCACCCGATTCTGGACCAGGACGGTCGCGATGTCGATGTCCACGCCCAGGGCGAAGGTGACGTCGAGCGAGTAGCTGCCGTCCGCGGCGGAGTTGCTCGACATGTAGAGCATCCCCTCGACGCCGTTCACCTCCTGCTCGATCGGCGCCGCGACCGTCTCCGCGACCACCTCCGAGCTCGCACCGGGATACCGAGCCTCGACGCGGACCACGGGCGGGGTGAGGTCCGGATACTGGGAAACCGGCAGCCGCGGATACGTGACCGCGCCTGCGACCACGAGCAGGATCGACAGGCTCATCGCGAAGACGGGGCGCTTGATGAAGAAGTGACCGATCATGGCGGACGCCTCGGATTACGGAGTGGCGGTGGGGACGGCCTCGGCCGCCTTCTTGGCCTCGGGGGACGCGGCGGTCGTCGACGCGACCGGCTTCACCGTCGCGCCGGGACGGGCCCGGAGAACGCCGTTCACCACGATGCGATCGCCGGGGCCGACCCCCTCGAGCACCCGGATCGTCCCGTCCTCCTCGACCGGTCCCACCTTGACCCCGCGGCGCTCGACGACGTTCTTGTCGTTGACCACGAGCACGAAGCGTCCGCCCTGATCGGTTCCGACGGCGACCTCCGGCACCAGCAGCGCCGAAACCTTGGCCAGCGGCACCTTGACCCGTCCGAACAGGCCTCCCGCGAGGAGTCCCGTCGGGTTGTCGAAGACGGCCCGCAGTCGCACGGTACCGGTCGCGGGATCGACGACCGGTTCGCCCGAGTCGAAGCGGCCCTCGTGCGGGAAGCCCTGTTCGTCCGCCAGCGCCAGGAAGACCGGCATCTCCGGCCGGTCTCCGTTGCGCCGTTCGGGATGACGGCGCCGGAACTCCAGCAGCTCGCGTTCGTTCGCGGTGAAGTAGGCGTAGATCTGATCGTCGTTGTAGATCGAAGCCAGCAGCGTCGGATCCGGAGCGCCGACCAGCGCACCGGGATCGACCAGGTTGCGCGAGATCCGTCCCCGGATCGGTGCCGTCACGGTGGTGAACTCGAGGTCGAGCTTCGCCGCGTCCAGCCGCGCCTTCGACGCGTCCAGTTCGGCCTGTGTCGCGTTGTAGGCGGCCTCCCGCTCTCGTACCTCAAGGTCGGTCGCCGCACTGCGTTCCTCGAGTTGCCGCACCTTGTCGAGATTGACCCGGGCCAACTCGAACGCCGCTTCGGCGCTCGCCACCGCCGCGGTCGCGCTCGCCACCTGCGCCTGGAACGTTCGCGGGTCGATCGTGAAGAGGACTTGCCCCGGCTCGACAACCTCGTCGGGCGTGTAGTGGACCTTCTCGAGGAATCCCTTCACCCTGGCTCGGAGCTCCACCTTCTCGAAGACGTCGGTGATGGCGGTGAAGACGGGCGCATCCAGCACCTCGCGCTCCACCGGGGCCGCGACCTCGACCTCCGCTGGAGGCGGCGGCGCGTAAGTGTTGCTTGGTCGGTCGCAGCCGCTCGTGAGCACGACGGCCAAGAGCCACGAACCTGCACCGACGACACGCAATGGTCTCGACATTGTCCTCACTCCGGATCGCGCTCGTGGGCCAAGGAGGCGGTCTCCAACGTGCCCGTGGACGCCGCAGGCTAGCACATCGACTCGACCGGATCGCCGGCCGTCCATCCATCGCCCCCACACCGTAGAATCGCCCCCATGAGCGACCCGCACACCACCTCCGCCCCCGGCCGGACCCGATCGGCGTCCTACCACGAGCTGCTCGCGCGGTTGGAGCAGCGCACCGCCACCATCGGCGTGGTGGGGCTCGGCTACGTGGGACTTCCCCTGGTCCACGCCGTCCACGACGTGGGCTACCCGGTGATCGGATTCGACATCGACGACCGGAAGATCGAACGCCTTCGCCGCGGCGAGTCGTACATCCGGCACCTCGGCGACGACCTGTTCAAGCTCCTGGCGTCTTCCAAGCGCTTCCGGCCGACCGCCGACCCGGCGGCACTCGGCGACGCCGACGCCATCCTGCTTTGCGTTCCGACGCCGCTGGGGCGCCACCGCGAGCCCGACCTGAGCTTCGTGCTCGACAGCACGCGACTGGCCGCGAGGTCGCTGCGGCCCGGCCAGCTCGTGGTGCTCGAGTCCACGACGTACCCCGGCACCACCCGCGACGAGATGCTGCCCATCCTCGAGGAAACGGGGCTCAAGGTCGGACACGACTTCTTCCTGGCCTACAGCCCGGAGCGCGAGGACCCGGGTTCGCCCGGACGCAGCGCGGCGGCGATCCCCAAGATCGTGGGCGGCGTCGATGACGCCAGCACCGATCTCGCCATGGCCCTCTACAGCCGCATCGTGAAGGAGGCGATCCGGGTGTCGACGGCGGAGGTCGCCGAGTCGAGCAAGCTGCTCGAGAACATCTACCGCGCGGTCAACATCGCGATGGTGAACGAGCTCAAGGTCGTGCTCTCCGCGATGGACATCGACGTTTGGGAGGTGATCCGCGCCGCCAGCACGAAGCCGTTCGGATTCCAGGCGTTCTACCCCGGCCCCGGCCTCGGCGGCCACTGCATCCCGATCGATCCCTTCTATCTCACCTGGAAGGCGAAGGCGATCAACCAGAACACGCGCTTCATCGAGCTCGCGGGCGAGGTGAACGCCAACATGCCCCACTACGTCGTCACCTGTCTCGCGGAGGCGCTCAACGAGGATGCGAAGCCGCTGAAGGGATCGCGGGTGCTTGTGCTCGGCATCGCCTACAAGAAGAACGTGGACGACGTGCGGGAGAGTCCGGCGGCGGAGATCATCGAGCTGCTTCGCGACGCCGGAGCCGAAGTCGCCTACCACGATCCGCACCTGCCCGCGTTCCCGTCGATGCGCAAGCACCGCGTGGACCTGCGGTCGATCGCGCTCGACCCCAAGACGGTCGCCCAGCAGGATGCGGTCTTCATCATCACCGACCACGATGCCGTGGACTACCCGATGATCGGCGAGCATGCCCGACTGGTCGTGGACACCCGCAACGCGATGGAGCGGGTGGAGCGGCCGAAGGCGCGGGTGGTGAAGGCGTGACGCGGGGAGCGGGCAACCGGCTCGCCGCCGTTGCGCCTGCCGTGCCCTCGAACCGGTGCGGCGGATGAGCAGCGCCTACGCATGGTGGTTGTTGCGGGCCGGCGCGTTTCGCCTCGATGGCGGCGGCATGTTCGGGCTCGTGCCGCGCACCATGTGGTCGCGGCTGGCGCCCCCCGACGACACGAATCGCATCCGGCTCCAGACGAACTGCCTGCTCCTGCGCGGCGAGGCGGGCACACTGCTGATCGAGACGGGGTTCGGCGGGAAGTGGACCGAGAAGGAACGTGCGATCTACGACCTCGAGCAGCGAACGGTTGTCGATGCCCTCCGCGAGGTGGGGGTCGAACCTCAGGCGATCGACCACGTCGTGGTCACGCACCTGCACTTCGATCACGCGGCCGGGCTCACCGTGAACGACCGCTCGGGCAAGCCGGTGCCGACCTTTCCGAACGCCGACATCGTCGTCCAGCGACAGGAGTGGGAGGATGCCCTCGCCAACAAGTCCACCATGACCCGCACGTACCTCCGAACGCATCTCGATCCCGTGGCGGACCGCGTCCGGCTGATCGAGGGCGACGCGGAGGCGCTGCCGGGGATCCGGGTCGGGCCCATGGTGGGGCATACCTGGGGCCAGCAGGCGGTGCGATTCGACGATGCGACTGGCGTCGTGTGCTTTCCTGGCGACGTCCTCCCGACCATCCACCATGCCGGGGCCGCCTTCAACATGGCCTACGACATGCTGCCGTACCGGAACATGTTGTCGAAGCGGTCCCTCCTCGACCGCGCGGCCGACGAGGCCTGGCGGCTGGTGTTGGACCACGAACCCGACCGGCCGGTCGTCCGGGTCGAACGCGATCCGGAGCGTCGCGAGCGACACCGCCTGGTGCCGGTCGCCGAGGTGCCGAGCCCGCCGGCGCCGCCGGCCTCCTCCGCAGCCGGCCCGTCCATGGACTGATCGGATGCGGGGCGAGCGCCGGGTCCGCGGCCCGATGGTTGCCGGAATCGCGGGCCGATCCTATGTTGAGCCGATGCTTCAGCTCCCCCGTCGTGCCTCTTCCCTGGTGGGCCGCCTCGCCGGCGGCATCGGCGCCTTGGCCATCACGTCCGCGGCGCTGGCCCAGGCCGCGCCCCCGCAGCCCGGGCTCACGCGCACGATCCCCGTTTGGATCGGCTACGCGGTGCTGTTCATCCTGCTCGGTGCCCTGATCTCCGTCAGCCTGATGCCGTCCAAGCGCGGCCACCAGGACTGACCCCTATCGATGCGGGCCGGTTGGTTCGGTCGGCGTTCGCCTTGGCACGCCCAGCAAGGAGCCATTCGATGCGATTCACGCGTGTGCACGGCCTGATCCTCGTCAACGTCGCTCTCCTTGGCGCCTTGGCGCTGGTCTCGCTCTCGCCGCGAGCCCAGGCTCAGGATCGGCGCCGCTCCAACTACCTCCTCGCGTCCGGATTCAGCAAGAACGACTCGGCGGAAGCGCTGTGGATCGTGGACCAGGGCAATCAGGAGGTCATTGCCGTCACCTGGGACAGCAACCGGAACGAACTGGTCGGCATCGGCTATCGCGATCTCAACGCGGACGCCGGTGTCCTTCGCCGTGGGCGCAGCAACTGACGGGAGGATCACATGAGCCGAAGCGACATCCGTTCCTCCTCCGCCAGCGTCGTCTTGTGGGCCTCCGCGTTCCTGATCGCGGCCCTGGTGATCATCAAGGCGGGTGAACTTCCCCAGAACGCCGCCTTT